>NZ_JBHXTQ010000045.1:0-64932 GCF_042677305.1 Kitasatospora sp. NPDC127121
GTCGATCGACTGCCCGCCCCGGCGTTCTCGTATCCGCGCGACGGCCCGTTCGCTCGGGCCCCGCTCAGGACTCCCCGGGGTCCTGCTCGGACTCCGGCTTGCGCTTGCGCCGGGAGACCACCCGCCGCACCGGGCCGGTGACCGCGGTGGACACCCGGCCGACCCTGGTGCCGACCGCCTCCCGGGCCGCTCGCAGGGCGTCGGAGATCCGCCACCACAGCTGGGCCGAGGACGGCGGCAGCAGCACCGCCCTGGTCCGTCCGGCCCGGCTGGCGGTGGCCCGCAGGCCCTGCCGGGCGGTCCGGACGTCGGCCGACAGCGGGGCGGTGGTGACCTGGCCGGCCGGAGCGTAGAGCACCCGTTCGGTGGCCAGCGCCAGCCGACCGGCGGCCGCCGCCGAGTCCGCGTCCAGCTCAGCCTTCTCGGTGATCCGCCGGGCGGCCGAGCGCGGGGTGTGTGACTCGTCCGGGGGAATTCCGACGTCCCAGGCGGAGTCGATCAGCTCGTCCCAGGCGGCCAGCACCTGGGCGTCGGTGAGCTCGGCCGGGCCACGGCCGGGCCCGCGCCGGCCGCCGGAGCCGAGCCGGCGCCGGCGCAGCGCCGACCGCCAGAGCATCGGCACCAGCAGCAGCGCGATCACCAGCACCACCACGGCGGCGCTGCCCAGGACCTGCCCGGACAGCAGCCAGGAGTCCTCGGCGGCACTGCTGACGGCCTTGCTCCTGTCGCCGCACTCACCCAGCTGGCGCTGCTTCGCGTCGCAGCCCTTGCTGTCGGTCGGCGCCGGGACCGGCGCCGAGCTCTGCGCGGAGGCGGTCGGCTGCTGGGACGGCGCGGTGGTCGCGGTGGTGGACTGCTCGGTGTAGCGCGGCTGGTTGCCGCGGCTCGGGGTGGGCTCGAAGCGCAGCCAGCCGTAGCCCGAGAAGTACAGCTCGGGCCAGGCGTGGTACATCCGGCCGGTCACCGAGTAGACGTTGCCGCCCTTGGCGTCGCCGGGGGTGAAGCCGACGGCCACCCGGGACGGGATCTTCAGGGTGCGGGCCATCGCCGCCATGGTGGAGGCGAAGTGGACGCAGAAGCCCTTGCGGTCGCGCAGGAAGACCGCGATCGCGTTGCTGCCGGTGCCGCCGTTGACCGCGGTGTCGTACTGGAACTGCGGGCCGGTGAACCAGTTCACCAGCGCCATCGCCCGGTCGTAGTCGTTCGTCGCCTTGGCGGTGACCTCGTGGGCCTGCTGCGCGACGACCGGCGGGAGGTCCTGGGGGAGGCTGGTGTAGTGGTCCCGGATGTCCTGCGGCGCGGTCGAGGCGGTGCGCAGCTCGTTCGCGGTGGGCCGCAGGTCCAGGGCGCTGACGTGGTAGCGCAGGCCGCGGATCGCCCGGTCGTTGGTCGGCAGGACGGTGCGGGTGAACGGGTCGAGCTTCCAGTCGGAGCGGTTGGGGACCTGGACGGAGGCGGCCGGATAGGGCATCGGCAGCCAGCTCTTCTCCAGCCGGTCGCTGATCTGGAAGTCGCCCTCGATCCGGGGGAGGTTGGCGTCCCGCAGGCCCTCGGGGGCGGGGAAGGAGGACGGGAGGTCGTTGACCGTGGTGCTGCCGAGCCGCCAGTTGGTGCCGTCGAACTGGTCCAGTGCCCCGGTGCGCAGGTAGACCTGGTCGGCGATTTCGCTGTCCAGGGTGTAGGTGAGCAGTTCGTTGTTGGTGGGCTTGGTGACCGCCGACTCCAGGCTGACCAGCGGGTCGAGGCTGGTGGCCGACCCGATGGAGCTCCTGCCCGAGGACCCGCCGGAGTCGGGGCTCAGCAGGCCGGAGTCCCAGTGCGGCAGGACGACCGGCAGCAGCAGCGCCGCGACCAGCGCGAGGACGCCGACCTGCTGGCCGCCCGGGCTGACCCGGCCGGAGCTCGTCCAGTCGCGCGAGCTGCCGTGGAAGACCCGGCCCCAGCGGGAGACCCGGTCCTGCCCCTCGGCGAACAGCAGCACCAGGTAGCCGGCCGACGCCAGGGCGAACCAGAGCCAGCTGCCGTGGTCCCCGGAGAGCCCGTTGCCGACCGAGTACAGCGCCAGCAGCGGTAGCCCGGCCAGCGCCGAGCGCCGGTACGTCACCGCGACGGTGTCCACCACGACGGCGACCAGGCCGACCGCGGCGACCAGGATCAGCCGCAGGCCCGGGTTGGGGGGCGCCGGGATGGCGTACACCTGGATGTCGTCCAGGCCGGAGCTGACGACGTGGTCGAGGGCGCGCAGCGAGGACGGCCCGGGCAGCACGCCTCCCAGCAGCGAGCCGGAGCCGGCGAAGCCGATCAGGATCAGCAGGAACAGCACCAGCAGCTGGCCGACCGGCACCGTCCAGCGGTACAGCGGGGCCCGCCGCAGGCCCGCGCCGACCGCCGCGATCACCGCGATCACCAGGAAGGCGTGGGTGACCCAGCTCCTGGTGGTGAGCAGCGGGGTCAGGCAGAGCGACGCGAGGGCGGTGGCCAGCGCCGAGTAGACGGTCAGTTTGGCCCGGGTGGTCACGCGCCGGTCTCTTCTCGGTAGGGGGAGGTCGTCTTGGCGCCGTCGGCGGCCTGCCAGAGGTCCGGGACGGAGTCCCCGGAGCTGGCCGGCAGGACGGTCCAGCCGGCCTCGCGCAGCTGCCGGACCCGGTTGCGGAACTCGTCGCCGCCGGTGTTGGGGGCGAGCATCCGCAGGCCCGCCCAGGTGCCGGTGTCGAGGAGGAACGCGACGGCCCCGCCGGTGCGGTTGCGCAGCCGGGCCAGCCGGACGGTCTGCGCCTCGTCGAGTTCGCCGAGCACGGCGACCAGCAGTCCCTCGCCGCCGGCGCGCAGCGGCTCCTCGGCGCGGGAGAGGCCGCCGCCGTCGGACAGGTCGGCCACCGCGAGCGCGTCCAGGATCAGCCCGGAGGCGTCGGCCGCGGTGTTGCCGCCGCCGGGGCCGGGCACCCACTGGCCGGTGTCGGTGAGCAGTTGGGTCTGGTAGCCGCGCTCCAGCAGGTGCGCGGCGACCGAGGCGGCGCAGCTCACGGCCCACTCGAAGGAGGAGGCGGGGCCGCTGCCCCGGTGGCCGATCTCCCGGGTGTCCAGCAGGACGGTCGCCCGGGCCCGCTGCGGCTGCTCCTCGCGGCGCACCATCAGCTCGCCGTACCGGGCGGTGGACTTCCAGTGCACCCGGCGCAGGTCGTCGCCGGGCCGGTACTCGCGCAGGATCACGTCGTCGTCGCCGGCCAGCGCCAGGGTGCGGGCACGGCTCTCGCCCTGGCCGCCCCACTCGCCGCTCAGCCGCACGTGCGGCAGGGCCTGGACCTGGGGGACGACGGTGAGGACGTCGGAGGCGGAGAAGGAACGGTTCACCTCGCACATCCCGAACGGGTCGGACAGCCGCAGCTGGAGCGGCCCGAGCGGGTAGCGGCCGCGCAGGTCGGAGCGGACCCGGTAGGAGACCTCGCGGTGGCCGCGCGGCTCGACCCGGTCCAGCACGAAGCGCGGGCGCGGCCCGAGCACGTACGGGACCTTGTCCTCCAGGAGCAGCAGCCCGGTGGGCACCCGGGAGACGTTGTCGACCCGCAGGTGGACCCGGGCCTCCTGGCCGGCCACCGCGCGACGCGGGCTCAGCCGGCGGCCGCTGGCCACCCGGTAGCGGGTGTTGGCGACCATCAGCGCGGCGGCCAGCGGCAGCGCGGCGAGCAGCACGCCGACGCGCAGCAGCGCGTCCTGGTCGAGCAGGTAGGCGCAGCCGACCGCGGTGACGCCGGCGGCGAGGAAGGAGCGCCCCCGGGTGGTGAGGCCGCGCAGCCCGGCCCGCAGTCCTGACGTCGGGTCGGACGGGGCCACCTCAGCCCCTCCGGACGGCCGGGCCGCCCTGCGGGCGCGGCAGCGGCAGCCGGGCGACCAGGTCGGTCACGATCTGCTCGGCGGTGCGGCGGCTGAGCTGGGTCTCGGCGGTCGGCATCAGACGGTGCGCGAGGACGGGCACGGCCAGGCGCTGGATGTCGTCCGGGGTGACGTAGTCGCGCCCGTCGAGCGCGGCGGCGGCGCGGGCGGCCCGGACCAGGTGCAGGGTGGCGCGCGGCGAGGCGCCCAGACGCAGTTCGTGGCTGGTGCGGGTGGCGCCGACCAGGTCGACGGCGTAGCGGCGGACCGGGTCGGCGATGTGCACGCTGCGCACCAGGTCGACCAGCTTGAGGATGTCGGAGGCGTGCGCCACCGGCTGGAGGTCCTCCAGCGGGCTGGCGCCGGAGTGCACGTCGAGCATCGCGAACTCGGCCTCGGGGCTGGGGTAGCCGATCGAGATCCGGGCCATGAAGCGGTCCCGCTGGGCCTCCGGCAGGGGGTAGGTGCCCTCCATCTCGACCGGGTTCTGGGTGGCCACGACCATGAACGGCGAGGGCAGCTCGTAGCTGGTGCCGTCGATGGTGACCTGGCGCTCCTCCATCGACTCCAGCAGTGCGGACTGGGTCTTGGGCGAGGCGCGGTTGATCTCGTCGCCGACCACGATCTGCGCGAAGATCGCGCCCGGGCGGAACTCGAAGTCGCGCTGGTGCTGGTCGTAGATGTTGGTGCCGGTGACGTCCGAGGGCAGCAGATCGGGCGTGAACTGGATGCGGCGGACGGTGCAGTCGACCGAGCGGGCGAGTGCCTTGGCCAGCATGGTCTTGCCGACGCCGGGCACGTCCTCCAGCAGCAGGTGGCCCTCGGCGAGCAGGACGGTCAGTGCGATCCGGACGGCCTCCGGCTTGCCCTCGATCACGCTCTCGATGTTGGCGCGGATCCGGTCCACGACCGCGGCGAGCTCGGGAAGTCCGGCCCGGTGGTACCCGTCCGTCCCCTGGTCGCCCCCCGCAGAACTGCCGAGACCGGCCTGATCGCTGTAGCTCGTCACCCGTATACGCTCCCTGGCACCCTGTGCCCGCCTCACCCCGAGGCCGGACCCCACCCCATGCTTGACGCGGCCTTCCCAGGGGCGGTTCCGTCGGGGATCCGGCGCCGGGGCAGCGGCCTGCGGCCTGGCCGCCCCAGGTGGTTCGGGGTCTGACCGGCAGGCGCATTCTCCCCTGACCGGTGACCAGAAGTCACCCTCGGGAGGGCCCCGGATGCCCGGACGCCGTTGGCCGGGCGGTGCACGGTGCGGGGGCGGTGGTGCGGTACGGGGTTCAGTGGATTTCGCGCAGGAGCCCGGTGTGGACGTCGAAGACGAAGCCGCGGACGTCGTCGGTGTGCAGCAGGAAGGGCGAGGTGCGGACCCGCTGCATGGACTGGCGGACGTCGCCGTCGAGGTCGACGAAGGCCTCCACCGCCCACTGCGGGCGCTGGCCGACCTCCAGTTCCAGCTCGCGGCGGAAGTCCTCGGTCAGCCCGAGCAGGCCGCAGCCGGTGTGGTGGATCAGCGCGACCGAGCGGGTGCCGAGGGCGCGCTGACTGATGGTGAGGGAGCGGATGGTGTCGTCGGTGACGACGCCGCCCGCGTTGCGGATGACGTGGGCGTCGCCCAGTTCGAGGCCGAGTGCCGCGAAGAGGTCGAGGCGGGCGTCCATGCACGCCACCACGGCGATCTTCTGGACCGGGCGGGCGTCCATCCCGCCGTCCCGGAAGGTCACGGCGTACTCGCGGTTGTCCGTGACGAAGCGGTCGATGATGGCGGGTCGCGGGGAGTCGGCAGCGTCGGTCGGCGTCGGCCGGTCGGGGGTCACTGTCATGGTGGCGACGTTAGTGCGATTCGGGCGCCCGCGGTGGGGAGGAGAGCTACAGATCGGGCCGCTGTGATCGAGCGCATAGCCACAACGGGCCGACCGTTCCACGCGTTCGGGAGGGTTTGTCCGGGCTGGTCCCGGAGCGCCCGCGGGGCGGGTGCGCGGGTGGGGCGCGCGGCCGCTCCCGCAGGCCCCCGGCCGGCACCTCCGCGGGGCCAGTCCCACGGCTGCGACCTGCGGTGATCCGTACCGCCGCCCGGGTGGTGCGCCGGAGCGGACCATTGACTGGCGGGGTCCGCGCGATAGAGTTTGCGGCGCAGTGGAGCACACCCGCCGGATCCCGTCAACCGGGCTTTTCCGGCCCGGGTGGCCCGGTCGATGCGGCCCGTGGCCTCCACCCGCTCCGTGCCCACCTGGCGCACCTTCCCCGGCGCCGGGCGGTCACGATCTTCCCCTTGGAGCGGGCGGGGACCACGGGCCGCGTCGTCGCGTCGTGCAGTGGTGGGCGAGAATGGTCGAAGCTCCCGGTCGTCGGGCTGCTCCGCACCTGAGGAAGGGCGCCACCGCGCATGACCACCAACGATCCGGGCCCCAAGCACGTTCCGGTCATGCTGCAGCGGTGCATGGACGCCCTGGCTCCGGCGATCTCGCGCCCCGGGGCGGTGGTGGTGGACGCCACCCTCGGCCTCGGCGGGCACAGCGAGGCGCTGCTCACCCAGTTCCCCGAGGTGCGGCTGGTCGCGGTGGACCGCGATCCGCAGGCGCTGAAGCTCTCCGGCGAGCGGCTGGCGCCCTTCGGCGACCGGGCCACCCTGGTGCACGCCGTCTACGACGAGATCCCCGAGGTGCTGGAGCGCCTGGACATCGACCGGGTGGACGGCGTCCTGTTCGACCTCGGCGTCTCCTCGATGCAGCTGGACGAGGCCGATCGCGGTTTCGCGTACGCGCAGGACGCGCCGCTGGACATGCGGATGGACCAGACCCGGGGGATCAGCGCGGCGGAGGTGCTGAACACCTACAGCCACGGTGCCCTGGCCCGGATCCTCAAGGTCTACGGCGAGGAGCGGTTCGCCGGGAAGATCGCCTCGGTGATCCTGCGGGAGCGGGAGAAGGAACCGTTCACCAACAGCGCGCGTCTGGTCGAGTTGGTGCGGAACGCCATTCCGGCGGCGACCCGCCGGACCGGCGGGAACCCGGCCAAGCGGACGTTCCAGGCGCTGCGGATCGAGGTCAACGGCGAGCTGGAGGTCCTGGACCGGGCGATCCCCGGAGCGCTGGAGGCCCTGGCGATCGGCGGTCGGATGGTCGTGATGTCCTACCAGTCGCTGGAAGACCGGCTGGTGAAGCAGTACTTCGCCGCCGGGTCGACCAACACCGCGCCGCCGGGGCTGCCGTTCATCCCGGAGGAGCACCAGCCCTGGCTCAAGCTGATCACCCGTGGTGCCGAGCAGGCCACGGAGGAGGAGATCGAGGAGAACCGGCGCGCCGCGCCCGTACGGCTGCGGGTGGCGGAGAGGATCAGGGACCGTAGCAAGCGGGGCTGAAACGTTGGCCCCGGCGGGGTCCGAAGGGCGGAGGAGAGCAGTGGGGCCGGTGGCCGGTGAGGTCCGGGCGGGGCGGGGATCGTTCCCCGGACAGGGCAGGGCGCGGATCACGGTCCGGCCGGGGCGGCGTCCGGTGCGGGGCCGCACGCCGTTCGCGGTGCTCGTGGTGGTGCTGCTCGCGGCGGGGCTGCTCGGGCTGCTGGCGCTGAACACGGCGCTCAACGAGGGCTCCTTCGAGCTGTCCCGGCTGCAGAAGCAGACCACCGTGGCGACCGACGAGAAGCAGGGCCTCCAGCACCAGATCGACCAGAGCTCGGCGCCGGACGCGCTGGCCCGGCGGGCCGCCGAGCTGGGCATGGTCCCGGCCGGCGGGATGGCCTTCCTGGACGTCCCGAACGGCGGCAAGGTGATCGGCACGCCCGGACCGGCGCAGGACAGCCCGCCGGTCAAGCGCTCGACGGTCGACCCGTGGCCGATGAAGCAGCCGGCGCCGAGCGCCCCGACGGGTGCGCCCCCAGGTGCACCGAGTCCGGGGGCGACTGCCGGTGACTCCGTGGTCCAGATCAACCCGGCCTCCCCGGCCGCGCCCGCACCGTCGACCGGAGGTGCGGGCCGATGAGCACGCCACGTCAGCCGTCCGGAGGCTCCGGCAACGGCCGCCGTCAGCCGCCCAAGGGCGCCGCGCCCCGCGCGGCCGCGCCGCGCGGCCAGTCCGCCGGCAAGGCCCAGCCCGCAAAGGGGCAGCCCGCGAAGGGGCAGCCCGTCAAGGGACAGCCCGCCAAGGCCGCCGCCGCCCGTACACCCCGGGCACCGCAGCAGCGCCGCCCCGAGGGCCGCCCGCCGGCCCGGAGCCAGGCCGCCGTCCGGCCGCGCCGCCCGCAGCGCCCCAAGGCGCTCCGGCTGGCCGAGCCCAAGCGCCGCCTGCGGGTGATCACCGTGGTGATGTCGCTGGTGTTCTCGGTGTTCGCCGGCCGCCTGGTGCAGCTCCAGCTGCTGGACTCCGACGCGCTGGCCGCCGACGCCAACACCAACCGCTACCTGAACATCCCGATCACCGCCGAGCGCGGCTCGATAACGTCCTCCGACGGGGTGGCGCTGGCCGCCACCGTCGACGCGTACGACATCACCGCCGACCCGGCGATGTTCACCCCGGCGGCGACCGGCATCCCGGACGCCCCGGAGCAGGCGGCCGCCCTGCTGTCGCCGATCCTCGGCGTGCCCAAGGACAAGATCGCCGCCGACCTGCACACCCCCAAGACCCGCTACAAGCGGCTCGCCGCCCAGCAGACCCCGGCCACCAAGAGCCAGATCAGCGACCTCAAGGCGGGCCTGGAGAAGCAGGCCGGCTCGCGGACCTGCCAGGCCCAGAAGCGGCTGCTGACCAAGGCCGCCGGCCAGGGCGGACGCACCCGGGTCGACAACGAGTGCGCCAACCCGCTGGCCGGGGTGTTCAACCGGGAGACCCAGAAGCGGATCTACCCCGCCGACGGCCTGGCCGCCAACCTGGTCGGCTTCGTCAACGGCGAGGGCGAGGGCGCCGGCGGCCTGGAGCTCCAGTACCAGAAGCAGCTCGCCGGCAAGGACGGGCACAGCAGCTACGCCCAGGCGGGCGGCCGGCTGGTGCCCACCGCCGGGGGCTCGATGGACCCGGCCGTGCCCGGCACCGACGTGAAGCTGACCATCAACCGGGACATCCAGTGGGCCGCCCAGCGGGCGCTCACCGACCAGGTCGCCAACTCCGGGGCGGAGAAGGGCTACGTCGTCGTCCAGGACGTGAAGACCGGTCAGGTCCTCGCGATGGCCACCGCGCCCGGCTTCAACCCGAACGACCTGAGCACCGCCAAGCAGTCCCAGATGGGCAACGCCGCGCTGGTCGACGCGTACGAGCCGGGCAGCACCGCCAAGCTGATGACCCTGGGAGCCGTCCTGGACACCGGCAAGGCCACCTGGGACACCAAGGTCACGGTGCCCTACCCGCTGGTCCGGGCCGGCCAGCAGTTCAAGGACGACATCGAGCACAAAACCTGGTACCTGACCCTGGCCGGGGTGCTGGCCAAGTCCTCCAACATCGGCACCATCGAGGCCATGGAGACGCTCGGCGACGGCGACCAGCTGAAGGCCAACCAGATCCTGGACAGCTACATGCGCAAGTTCGGCGTCGCCCAGCCGACCGGTCTGAACTTCCCCGGCGAGACGGCCGGGAAGCTCAAGAAGCCGGAGGACCTTGTCGCCTCGGAGAAGTACAACACCTCCTTCGGCCAGGGCCCGATGCAGATGAACGCGCTGCAGGCCACCTCGGTGTACTCGACCATCGCCAACGGCGGCGTCCGGGTCGCGCCCAGCATCGTCCAGGGCACCACCAGCCCGGACGGCAAGTACACCGCGACCCCGCCGGGCGAGCAGACCCGGGTGGTCGGCGAAGAGACCGCCAAGACCCTCACCTCGATGCTGGAGTCGGTCGTCGACGACGAGCAGGGCACCGGCGGCAAGGCCGCCATCCCCGGCTACCGGGTCGCCGGCAAGACCGGCACCGCCAACCGGGGGGCCGCCAACGGCGTCGGCTACGACGGCTACACCGCCTCCTTCATCGGCTTCGCCCCCGCCGACGCCCCCCGGTACACCGTCTCCTGCACCCTCCAGGGGCCGGTCAACGGCCACTTCGGCGGCCAGCTGTGCGGACCGGTGTTCAAGCAGGTGATGGAGTTCACCCTGAAGACCATGCAGGTCCCGCCCAGCGGCAGCGAGGCGCCCAACCTGCCCGTCGAGTGGAAGCCGTGAGCGAGCATGAGCAACGAGCGGGTCGGGCCGGACGGCGGCGCGGCGAAGGGCCGGTTTGGCCCTGGACACCCTTCGGCGGATAGCCTTCCCGCCGTGCCGAAACCCGATCAAATCACCGTGAGTCCGCCCCGCCCGGCCGGGACCGCCGCCCTGCCGCTCGCCGAACTGGCCCGCCAGCTGGGCCTCGACCCCGTCGAGGGGGGCCTCGTCAGCGGCGTCACCCACGACTCCCGGGCGGTGCGCCCCGGCGACGTGTACGTGGCCTTCCCCGGCGCCAACCACCACGGCGCGGCCTTCGCGGCCCAGGCCGCGGCGGCGGGCGCGGCGGCGCTGCTCACCGACCCGGCCGGCGCCGAGCTGGCGGCCGGCACCGGCCTGCCGCTGCTGGTCGTCGACCGGCCGCGGGCCCGGATGGGCGAGCTCGCGGCCGCCGTCTACGGCCGCCCCTCCGAGCGGCTGCTGATGATCGGGCTGACCGGCACCAACGGCAAGACCACCACCTCCTACCTGGTCGAGGGCGGCCTGCTCGGCGCCGGGCGCGCCCCCGGGGTGATCGGCACCGTCGAGATGCGGGTCGGCGACGAGCGGATCAAGAGCGAGCGCACCACCCCCGAGGCCACCGACCTGCACGCGATCCTCGGCGTGATGGCCGAGCGCGGCGCGGACGCGGTGACCATGGAGGTCTCCAGCCACGCGCTGGTCTACGGCCGCACCGACGGGGTGACGTACGACGTCTCCCTGTTCAACAACCTCACCCCCGAGCACCTCGACTTCCACCCGGACATGGAGGACTACTTCCAGGCGAAGGCCCGGCTCTTCCAGCCCGGTAAGTCCCGCCACGGCGTGGTCAACGTGGACGACGAGTACGGCCGCCGGCTGGCCGCCGAGGCCAAGATCCCGGTGACCACCTTCTCCGCCACCGGCGCCGTCGAGGCCGACTGGCGGGCGGTGGACGTCCAGCTCGGCCCGGTCGGCTCCACCTTCCGGGTGCTCGGCCCGGACGGCGCCGAGGCCGACGCGGCCGTGCCGCTGCCCGGCCCGTTCAACGTGGCCAACGCGCTCGCCGCGATCACCCTGCTGGTCGCCGCCGGCCTGCCGCTGGAGCGGGCCGTGGCCGGCGTCGCCGCGGTGCCCGGCGTGCCGGGCCGGCTGGAGCGGGTGGACGCCGGACAGGCGTTCGTCGCCGTGGTCGACTACGCGCACAAGCCGGACGCCCTCCAGGCCGTCCTCGGCTCGCTGCGCGAGGTCACCAAGGGCCGGCTGCACGTCGTCGTCGGCTGCGGCGGAGACCGCGACCCGCACAAGCGCGGCCCGATGGGCGCCATCGCCGCCCGGCTCGCCGACACCGCCCTGCTGACCAGCGACAACCCGCGCAGTGAGGACCCGCTGGCGATCCTCGCCAGCATGCTGACCGGCGCCGCAGCGGTGCCCGAGGCCGAGCGCGGGACCGTCCTGGTCGTCCCCGACCGGGCCGAGGCGATCCGGATCGCCGTCGCCCGCGCCCACGCCGGGGACACCGTGCTGGTGGCCGGCAAGGGCCACGAACTTGGCCAGTACGTACGAGACGAGATCCGCCCCTTCGACGACCGGGAGGTGCTGCGCGAATCCATCACGCAGACCACGGCCGCCCGGGGCGACCGAGGAGTAGAGCAGCAGTGATCGCACTGACCCTCGCCGAGGTGGCCGCCGCAGTCGGGGGCATCCTGGACGGCGCCGACCCCGGCGCCCTGGTGACCGGCCCGGTCGAGGTCGACTCGCGGAAGGTGCGCCCCGGCGGCCTGTTCGCGGCCTTCGTCGGCGAGCACGTGGACGGCCACGACTACGCCGCCGTCGCGGTCGGGGCCGGCGCCGTCGCGGTGCTGGCCGACCACCCGGTCGGCGTGCCCGCCGTCCTGGTCGACAGTGTGGTGGACGCGCTCGGCAAGCTGGCCCGGACCGTGGTCGCCCGCGCCGAGGGCACCGCCGTCGTCGCGCTGACCGGCTCGGCCGGCAAGACCAGCACCAAGGACCTGATCGCGCAGCTGTTGCAGCGCATCGGCGACACGGTCTACCCGCCCGGCTCGCTCAACAACGAGATCGGCCACCCGATGACCGCGCTGCGGGTCGAGCCCGGCACCCGGCACCTGGTCATGGAGATGGGCGCCCGGCACAAGGGCGACATCGAGTACCTCACCACGATCACGCCGCCCCGGATCGGCCTGGTGCTGAACGTCGGCACCGCGCACGTCGGCGAGTTCGGCTCGCAGGAGGCGATCGCCGAGGCGAAGGGCGAACTCGTCGAGGCGCTGCCCGCCGACGGCGCCGCGATCCTCAACGCGGACGACCGGCTGGTGCGCGCGATGGCCAGCCGTACCAGGGCGAAGGTGGTCCTGTTCGGGGAATCCCCGGACGCCCACGTCCGGGCGACGAACGTTCAGCTGGACGCCGCCGGACGGCCGTCCTTCACGCTCACCACCCCGGCCGGTTCCGCGCCCGTGCAGCTGCGCCTGTACGGTGAGCACCACGTCTCGAACGCCCTCGCCGCCGCTGCGGTGGCGGTGGAGCTCGGGATGTCCGTCGACGACACCGCGACCGCCCTGGGCGAAGCGGGTGCGCTGTCCCGCTGGCGCATGGAGGTCGTCGACCGGGCCGATGGTGTCACCGTCGTCAACGACGCCTACAACGCGAACCCCGACTCGATGCGGGCCGCGCTGCGGGCGCTGGTCTCGATGGGGGGACGCGGCCCGGAGCGCCGCCGCACCTGGGCGGTGCTCGGCGAGATGCGGGAGCTCGGCGAGGAGAGCCTGGCCGAGCACGACGCCATCGGGCGGCTCGCCGTCCGACTGGACGTCACCAAGCTGGTGGCGGTCGGTGGACGCGAGGCGGCCTGCATGGAACTCGGCGCGAGGAACGAAGGTTCGTGGGGTGAGGAGTCGGTGCTGGTGTCCGACGCGGACGCGGCGGTCGAGCTGCTGCGCAGTCAACTTCGGCCGGGGGATGTGGTCCTGGTGAAGGCGTCCCGTTCGGTGGGGCTGGAGAAGGTGGCCGAGGCCCTCCTCTCGGACGGTGTGGCCGCGTAATGAAGCAGATCCTCTTCTCCGGCATGATCGGCCTGATCCTGTCGCTGGCCGGCACCCCCGCCCTGATCAAGCTGCTCGCCCGGCAGGGCTACGGCCAGTACATCCGTGACGACGGGCCGAAGGCGCACCACAGCAAGAAGGGCACGCCCACCATGGGCGGCATCGCCTTCATCCTGGCGACCCTGATCGCCTACTTCGGGACCAAGGCGATAACGGGCGAGAGCCCGACCGCCTCCGGCCTGCTGGTGCTCTTCCTGACGGCGGGTCTGGGCCTGGTCGGCTTCCTGGACGACTACATCAAGGTGGTCAAGCGCCGCTCGCTCGGTCTGCGGGCCAAGGCGAAGCTGGCCGGCCAGTCCATCGTCGGCCTGGCCTTCGCCGTGCTGGCGCTGCAGTTCCACGACGACCGCGGGCTCACCCCGGCGTCCCAGCACCTGTCCTTCGTGCGGGACTACGGCTGGTCGATCGGCCCGGTGCTGTTCGTCATCTTCGCCTACTTCATGATCGCCGCGACCTCCAACGGCGTGAACCTGACGGACGGTCTGGACGGCCTCGCCACCGGTGCCTCGGTGATGGCCTTCGGCGCCTACACCTTCATCGGCGTCTGGGAGTACGGGCAGAGCTGCGCCTACTCCGTCACCGCGACCGTCAGCTGCTACGACGTCCGCGACCCGCTGGACCTCGCGGTGGTCGCCGCCGCCCTGATGGGCTCCTGCTTCGGCTTCCTCTGGTGGAACACCTCGCCCGCCAAGATCTTCATGGGCGACACCGGCTCGCTCGCCCTCGGCGGCGCCCTGGCCGGCCTGGCGATCTGCTCGCGCACCGAGCTGCTGCTGATCCTGCTCGGCGGCCTCTTCATGATCATCACCCTGTCGGTGATCATCCAGGTCGGCTCGTTCCGGATGACCGGCAAGCGCGTCTTCAAGATGGCGCCACTGCAGCACCACTTCGAACTCAAGGGCTGGAGCGAAGTCCTGGTCGTGGTCCGGTTCTGGATCATCCAGGGACTCTGCGTGGCCGTCGGCCTCGGCCTCTTCTACGCGGGATACCGGACCGGATGACGAACCCCCAGTTGATCAATTCGCAGTTCGTGAAGCTGCCCGTCGTCGTCGCCGGGCTCGGCGTCTCCGGCATCAGCGCCGCGCGCGTCCTGCACGGCCTCGGCGCCCACGTCACCGTGGTGGACGGCGGCAGCGGCGCGGGCCTGACCGCCCGGGCCGCCGAGCTGGAGGCGCTCGGCGTCACCGTCCGCCTCGGCGACGGCGACAGCCTGCCCGAGGGCACCCGGCTGGTCGTCACCTCGCCCGGCTGGGCGCCCGACCGCCCGCTGTTCGCCGCCGCCGCGGCGGCCGGCATCGAGGTCTGGGGCGACGTCGAACTCGCCTGGCGCCTGCGCCGGCCGCTGCCCGCCACCGGCGAGCCCGCCCCCTGGCTGGCCGTCACCGGCACCAACGGCAAGACCACCACCGTCCAGATGCTCGCCTCGATCCTCACCGCCGCCGGCAGGCGCACCGCCGCCGTCGGCAACGTCGGGGTGTCGGTGCTGGACGCGGTCCTCGCCGAGGAGCCCTACGACGTGCTCGCCGTCGAGCTCTCCAGCTACCAGCTGCACTGGGCGCCCTCGCTGCGCCCGCACTCGGCGGTCGTGCTCAACCTGGCCCCCGACCACCTCGACTGGCACGGCTCGATGGAGGCGTACGCCGCCGACAAGGGCCGGATCTACCAGGGCAACACCGTCGCCTGCGTGTACAACCTGGCCGACCCGGCCACCGAGGCGCTGGTCCGCGAGGCCGACGTCGAGGAGGGCTGCCGGGCGATCGGCTTCGGCCTCGGCGCGCCCGCCCTGTCGAACCTCGGCGTGGTCGACGGGCTGCTGGTGGACCGCGCGTTCGTGGCCGACCGGGCCAAGAACGCGGCCGAGCTGGGCGCCGTCGAGGACGTCAACCCACCGGCCCCGCACAACATCGCCAACGCGCTCGCCGCGGCGGCGCTGGCCCGGGCGTACGGCGTCGAGCCGAAGGCCGTCCGGGAGGGCCTGCGGGCCTTCCGCCCGGACGCCCACCGGATCGCCGAGGTCGGCGTGGTCGGCGAGGTCACCTACATCGACGACTCCAAGGCCACCAACACCCACGCCGCCGCCGCCTCGCTGGCCTCCTACCGGCCGGTCGTCTGGATCGCCGGCGGCCTGGCCAAGGGCGCGACCTTCGACGACCTGGTCCAGGGCGCTGCCGGGCGGCTGCGCGCGGCCGTGCTGATCGGCGAGGACCGCGCGCTGATCCGGGAGGCGCTGGAGCGACACGCTCCGGATGTCCCGGTGATCGAGGCGGCCGAGGGCCAGACTGGCGCGGTGGCGATGGCGGAGGTCGTCCGGACGGCCGCCTCGCTCGCCCGGTCGGGTGACACGGTGCTGCTGGCACCGGCCTGCGCCTCGATGGACATGTTCACCAACTACGGCGAGCGCGGCGACCTCTTCGCCGCCGCGGTCCGGCAGCTGGCGGACCGCGGGGAGTGAGCCGAAGGGCCGTGCCGGGCCAAAGCGGCCCGGCGGCGGGTGAGCCGTGAAGAGAGAGTGAGCGGGGAGTGGCTGGGCAGGGCAGGGCGGGTTCCGGAGCACCGGAGCGGGAGGCCGCCGAGCCGTGGCGCGTGATCTCGGCCACCACGACCAAGTACAAGTCGGCCGGACCGCTGGCCCGGGTCCGGGCCTTCCGGTACCGGGTGCGGTACTGGCTGGACCGGCCGCTCACGCCCTACCTGCTCGTCATCGGCACGACGCTGCTGCTGGTGGTGCTCGGCCTGATGATGGTCTTCTCGGCCTCGCAGATCCTCGCCCTGGGCCAGCACCACTCGGCGCAGTACTACTTCCTCAAGCAGCTGATCGCGGCCATCCTCGGCCTGGTCCTGCTGATCGGCTTCGCCTCCGTGCCGCTGGCGGTGCTGCGGGTGATCGTCTACCCGGTGATGTTCGGGGTGATCGGCGCGCTCGCGCTGGTCGCCGTGCCCGGCATCGGGGTGCGGATCAACGGCAACCAGAACTGGCTGGACTTCGGCTTCTTCCAGTTCCAGCCCTCGGAGTTCGCCAAGCTCGCGCTGGTGCTCTGGGGCGCCGACCTGCTCGCCCGCAAGCAGAAGGCCGGCACCCTCACCACCTGGAAGCACCTGCTCGTCCCGCTGGTGCCGGGCGCCCTGCTGCTGCTCGCGCTGATCATGCTCGGCGGCGACATGGGCACCTCGATGATCCTGGTGGCGATGCTGTTCGCGATGCTCTGGATGGTCGGCGCGCCGCTGCGGCTGTTCGTGGCCACCGTAGGGGTGGCCGTGGTCGTCTGCACCGCGCTGGTGATCAGCGTCCCGCACCGGGCGGAGCGCCTGGGCTGCATCGGCGTCACCAAGCCCGACCCCGACGGGGCCTGCTTCCAGGCGCTGCACGGCGTCTACTCGTTCGCGCTCGGCGGAGGCTTCGGCACCGGCCTCGGTGCCGGCGTGGAGAAATGGGGCCAGCTGCCCGAGGCGCACACCGACTTCATCTTCGCCGCGACCGGCGAGGAACTGGGCCTGGTGGGGACGCTGTCGGTGATCGGTCTCTTCGCGGCACTAGGCTACGCGGGTATCCGTGTGGCCATCGGTACGAAGGACCCCTTCGTCAGGTACGCCGCGGGAGCCGCCACCACCTGGATCATGGCGCAGGCCATGATCAACCTGGGGTCGGCGCTGGGACTGCTGCCCATCGCGGGCGTCCCGCTCCCGCTGTTCTCCTACGGGGGTTCCGCCATGCTGTCGGCCATGTCCGCGATCGGAGTGCTGCTGTGCCTGGCGCGCAGCACCTCGGGCGCGAAGGCGGCGCTGGCCGCCCGGAGCAAGAACTCCCGGATCAGGAGACGACTGGCCCGGGTGCTGCCACGACGACGAACCACAGCGCGCCCGGCCCCGGGGCCGGCACGCAGGGAGCGGTGAATTTCGGTGCATGTCGTACTCGCCGGCGGGGGGACCGCCGGTCACATCGAGCCGGCGCTGGCCCTCGCGGACGCCCTCCGCAGGCACGACCCGTCCATCGGGATCACCGCCCTGGGAACCGAGCGCGGACTGGAGACCCGGCTGGTGCCGGAACGCGGCTACCAGCTGGAGCTGATTCCGGCCGTCCCGCTGCCCCGCAAGCCCACCCCCGAGCTGATCACCGTCCCCGGCCGGCTGCGCGGCACCGTCCGGGCCGCCCAGGAGATCATCGAGCGGGTCAACGCGGACGCCGTGGTGGGCTTCGGCGGCTACGTCGCGATGCCCGCCTACCTGGCCGCCAAGCGGGCCGGCGTGCCGATCGTGGTGCACGAGGCGAACGCCCGTCCGGGCCTGGCCAACAAGATCGGCGCCCGCTACACGGACTTCGTCGCGGTCTCCACGCCGGACAGCAAGCTGCGCGACTCCCGGTACATCGGCATCCCGCTGCGCCGGACCATCGCCACCCTGGACCGGGGCGCCGCCAGGCCGGAGGCCCGGCACTACTTCGGCCTCGACCAGCGGCTGCCCACCCTGCTGGTCTCCGGCGGCTCCCAGGGCGCGCGCCGGCTCAACGAGGTGGTCACCGCGATCGCCCCGCGGCTCCAGCAGTACGGCGTGCAGATCCTGCACGCCGTCGGCCCGAAGAACGAGCTGCCGCAGGTCGAGGACATCCCCGGGATGCCGCCGTACCGCGCGGTGCCGTACGTCGACCGGATGGACCTCGCCTACGCGGCGGCGGACCTGATGCTCTGCCGGGCCGGTGCCATGACCGTCGCCGAGCTGGCCGCCGTCGGGCTGCCCGCCGCGTTCGTCCCGCTGCCGATCGGCAACGGCGAGCAGCGGCTGAACGCCCAGCCGATGGTCAAGGCCGGCGGCGGCCTGCTGGTGGACGACGCCGAGCTGACCCCGGAATGGGTGTTGCAGAACGTGCTGCCGGTGCTCACCGACCCGCAGCGGCTGTGGGACATGAGCCGGGCCGCCGCCGAGTTCGGCCGCCGGGACGCCGACGACCTGCTGGTCGGCATGGTCTACGAGGCCATCCAGGCCTCCCGCGGCGGTCGCCGCCGTGGCTGACGGCCGGCTCGCCGACCCGTTGGAGGAAGAGCTGGAGGCCGAGGAGTCCGCTCCTCGGCTCCGGCTCTCCCGGCGGGGCATCGTGGTGCTGAGCGTGCTCGGCGCCGCGGTGCTGGGCGTGCTGGCCTGGGTGGTGTTCTTCTCCTCGGTGCTGGACGTGCGCGAGGTCGCGGTCCAGGGGTCGAAGGACGAGAAGCTGACGGCGGACCAGGTCCGCGAGGCGATCGGCGGGATCGGTGACGGCCCGCTGGCCAGAGTGGACCTGGACGCCGTCCAGCACCGGGTGGAGGCGATCCCCCGGGTGGCGAAGGCCGAGGTGTGGCGGGGCTGGCCGCACACCCTGCGGGTGAAGGTCGTCCAGCGCACGGCGGTGGCGGCCGTCAAGGGGGAGGACGGTCAGTTCACCCAGGTGGACGCCGTCGGCGTGAGCTTCGCCACCGAGGCGGCCCCGCCGGAGGGGGTGCCGGTGGTGGAACTGCGGCTCAGTCAGCAGGCGAAGGACGCGGACGGGGTGATCTCCCGTGCGCAGCTGGTGCAGGGCGCGGTGTCGGTGGCCGCCGGACTGCCGCCCGAGGTGGCGAAGCGGGCCGGAGCGGTGCTGGTGCACTCGTACGACGATATTCAGCTGCAGCTCAGCGGGGGTGCAACGGTGCGCTGGGGGAGCCCGGAGCAGACCGATCGCAAGGCCCGGACACTGGTCGCGTTGATGGCTCAGAAGGGCTCGAACTTCGACGTGAGTGCGCCGGAGGCGCCGGCGGTGTCGGGATGATCCGGTAGGTTCTGTGCCTGAGGGAGGGGTTGACGCTGTGAAGTGTCGGCCCGACCCTTGGTGGTCACCCCGGTTTCATATGCCGGCCGATGATCACATAGGCTCAAAAGAAAAGGGGAAGCTCGGCGTGTTCGTTGAAACACGTGCCTGGAGCCACCTAGTGTCCTGTGTCACCAGACTGTGCCCCCTGGTGATGTGACGGAGGCACAGGACTAACCCTAAAGGTCAAGTTTAGGGTTGGGGTCGGCGGTCGGCATTTCGGACATTCAGTCAGAAACCAGGCTCCCTACCCATCGACATCCGTCGGTACGATCCCCCGTCGGGTCGGACCGACCCGGAAATTCGAGGCGAGAGGCCTTCGACGTGGCAGCACCGCAGAACTACCTCGCAGTCATCAAGGTCGTCGGAATCGGCGGCGGTGGTGTCAACGCCATCAACCGGATGATCGAGGTCGGTCTCAAGGGCGTCGAGTTCATCGCGATCAACACCGATGCGCAGGCCCTCCTGATGAGCGACGCCGACGTCAAGCTCGATGTGGGCCGTGAACTCACCCGGGGCCTCGGCGCCGGCGCCAACCCTGAGGTCGGCCGCAAGGCCGCCGAGGACCACCGCGAGGAGATCGAGGAGGTCCTCAAGGGGGCCGACATGGTCTTCGTCACCGCGGGTGAGGGTGGTGGCACGGGCACGGGCGGCGCGCCCGTGGTCGCCAACATCGCCCGTTCGCTCGGCGCCCTGACCATCGGCGTGGTCACCCGGCCCTTCACCTTCGAGGGCCGCCGCCGCGCCAACCAGGCCGAGGACGGCATCGCGAGCCTGCGCGAAGAGGTCGACACCCTCATCGTGATCCCCAACGACCGGCTGCTGTCCATTTCGGACCGCCAGGTCAGCGTGCTCGACGCGTTCCGCTCGGCCGACCAGGTCCTGCTCTCCGGTGTCCAGGGCATCACCGACCTGATCACCACCCCCGGCCTGATCAACCTCGACTTCGCCGACGTCAAGTCCGTCATGTCGGAGGCCGGTTCGGCGCTCATGGGCATCGGCTCGGCCCGCGGCGAGGACCGCGCCAAGGCGGCCGCCGTGATGGCGATCTCCTCGCCGCTGCTGGAGGCCTCGATCGACGGCGCCCGCGGCGTGCTGCTCTCCATCTCGGGCGGCTCCGACCTCGGCCTGTTCGAGATCAACGAGTCGGCCCAGCTGGTCAGCGAGGCCGCGCACCCCGAGGCCAACATCATCTTCGGCGCGGTCATCGACGACGCGCTCGGCGACGAGGTCCGGGTCACCGTCATCGCGGCCGGCTTCGACGGCGGGCAGCCGCCGGCGATCGTCCGCGACCCGGTGGTCAAGGCCACCCCCGCCGCGGCCACGCCGCCGGCCGCCCCGGAGCGCCCGGCCACCCGGCCGTCCTACGGGAGCATCGGCTCGGTGACCTCCCGTTCGGAGGGGGAGACCCACTCCTCGCCGCGGGCCACCGAGACCGTGACCGCCGCCCCGGTGCCGCCGCAGGTGCAGCCGGTCCGGCAGCCGTACGTCGAGAGCCCGGCGGAGGAGCTCGACGTCCCGGATTTCCTTAAGTGATCGATCACGCCGTACGCGCGGGTGCTCACTTCGCCTTCACCGACAGGTGGGGCGGGGTGAGCACTTCGCCGTACGGGGAGCTCAACCTCGGCGGGGCGGTGGGGGACGACCCGGAGACCGTCCGGGAGAACCGGGCGATCGCCGCCGGGGAGCTCGGGCTCGACCCGGCCGACGTGGTCTGGATGAACCAGGTGCACGGTGCGCAGGTCGCCGTGGTGACGCAGCGCCAGTCGCCGGGGGACGCCCCCACGGTGGACGCGGTGGTCACCGACCGGCCGCTGGCGCTCGCCGTCCTGACCGCCGACTGCACCCCGGTGCTGCTGGCCGATCCGGTGGCGGGCGTGGTGGGCGCGGCCCACGCGGGCCGGCCCGGGCTGGCGGCCGGGGTGGTGCCCGCGGTCGTGCGGGCGATGGTCGAACTGGGGGCCGAACCCGGCCGGATCGCCGCGGCCACCGGCCCGGCGGTCTGCGGCCGGTGCTACGAGGTGCCGGCCGGCCTGCGGGCGGAGGTCGCCGCGGTGGTGCCCGCCGCGTTCGCCGAGACCTCCTGGGGAACACCGGCGCTGGACGTGGCCGAGGGGGTCGCGGCCCAGCTGGCCGCCGCCGGGGTCACCGAGTTGGTGCGGTCACCGGTCTGCACCCTCGAATCCGCGGACCACTACTCCTATCGCCGCGAGCAGCGCACCGGCCGGCTCGCGAGCTACGTCTGGTTGGGCTCTGATCATTGATGACGAACGACATCTACGGACCGTTCCCGGGGAGTCGCGGCGGCCTTCCCGACCAGAGCTGGCTGGAGACCCTGACGGAGGGGCAGCGGGCCCGGTACGAGGAGCTGGGGACCAACCTCGACGTGGTCGAGCGGCGGATCGCCGACGCCTGTGCGGCTGCCGGACGGCCGCGCGACGAGGTCACCCTGGTCGTCGTCACCAAGACCTACCCCGCCGAGGACACCGCGCTGTTGGCCGGACTGGGTGTGACGGATGTCGCGGAGAACCGCGACCAGGACGCCGCACCCAAGGCAGAGCAGTGCAGAAACCTTCCTCTTGACTGGCACTTCGTCGGACAGCTGCAGACCAACAAGGTCCGCTCGGTCGTCCGGTACGCGAACCACGTGCACTCGGTGGACCGGCTGCGGCTGGTCGGGTCGCTCTCCGCGGCGGTGCTCAAGTCCGAGCGCCCGGAGCTGGGTTGCCTGGTGCAGGTGGCCCTGGACAAGGAGCACGGCGAGGGGGCCCACCGGGCCGGAGTCGCCCCGGAGGATGTCGCGGAACTCACGGACGCGATCGCCGACACGCCCGGCCTGCGGCTGGACGGTGTGATGACCGTCGCTCCGCTGGCCGGTCCGCTCGCCGGGGACCCGCTCCGCGCCTTCGAGCGGCTGACGGAAATCGCAACCGCAGTACGCACGACCCATCCTGCTGCCACCATGGTCTCCGCAGGGATGAGCGGTGACCTTGAGCAGGCGATTGCCGCCGGGGCGACACATGTGCGCGTCGGAACGGCGGTACTCGGAGTGAGGTCACCCCTCAGGTAACGTCACCGGGTAGTAGATCAGACTGCAGGACAAAATAGGACAGAATCTAGCAGCTCCTCGGAGCGCTAGCGAACCGTGGATCGCAGCTCCGCGGCCCCCACCCCAAGAACTCTGACCGGCCGTCGGCCTGACGGGCCGTCGTGGGTGGACCGCGGAATCCGCAGGCAGGGCCGCACGGCCTGGCCGCCGGGACGGAGCCGGTCCGCACGGAGCGAGCAGAGCGAGCGACCATCGGAAGGTGCGCGTTTCGCGAAGCCGCCACCGAGCGCCAGCGAGGTGGCTATGAGCGGAGGAGACAGGAGCATGGCCGGCGCAATGCGCAAGATGGCGGTCTACCTCGGCCTCGTGGAGGACGAGACGTACGACGGTCAGGGGTACGACCCTGACGACGACTACGACGCGGACCCCGAGCCGATTCGAACGGGACAGCGGACCGAGGACATCCCCCGGCCGGCCGCCGCGCCCGCCCCGGTCTCCTCGATCACCCCGCAGCCGGTTCCGGCCGCGGTGCCGATCCGGCAGGAGACCCCGAGGATGGCCCCCGTGTCGTCCATCACACCCGAACGCCGCCACAACCTGGAGAAGAGCGCCCCGGTGATCATGCCCAAGGTAGTGAACGAACGAGAGCCCTACCGCATCACCACGCTGCACCCGCGAACCTACAACGAGGCCCGTACCATCGGGGAACAGTTCCGTGGCGGGACCCCCGTGATCATGAATCTGACCGAGATGGACGACACCGACGCGAAGCGACTCGTAGACTTCGCCGCTGGACTCGTCTTCGGTCTGCACGGCAGTATCGAGCGCGTGACACAGAAGGTGTTCCTGCTGTCGCCTGCTAACGTCGATGTCACGGCGGAGGACAAGGCTCGGATCGCCGAGGGTGGGTTCTTCAACCAGAGCTGACCCGGCCACGACTTTACGTGTGGATCTGATCAACAGTGGATTAGCGACAGGTGACGAGCGGCGGGCCCGAGGGCCCGGAACCGGGGAGAGGGAAACGCGATGGACATCGTGTGGGCGGTGCTCTACTACGCCCTGACCGTCTTCCTGGTGTTCCTGCTTGTGCGACTGGTCATGGACTGGGTCTTCCAGTTCGCGCGTTCGTGGCGGCCCGGCAAGGCCATGGTCCTGGTCCTGGAGGCCACGTACACTGTCACGGATCCGCCGCTCAAGCTTCTTCGGCGGTTCATTCCGCCGTTGCGTTTCGGGGGCGTGGCGCTCGACCTGTCCTTCTTCGTACTGATGATCATTGTGTATGTCCTGATCTCGCTTGTGCGGCCCTAGTCGTAGGTGAGCGATGCGACAGGATGCCGGTGTGCCGACGATCACGTTGAGGTGAAGAGATGCCATTGACCCCCGAGGACGTTCGGAACAAGCAGTTCACGACCGTCCGCCTGCGCGAAGGCTATGACGAGGACGAGGTCGATGCCTTCCTCGACGAGGTCGAAGGAGAGCTGACCCGCCTGCTTCGCGAGAACGAGGACCTGCGCGCCAAGCTGGCCGCCGCGACTCGCGCCGCCGCGCAGAACCAGGCGAACATGCGGAAGGAGCCGCCGCAGGACGCCCGTTCCGGCGCCCCCGTCCCGGCCGCCATATCCGGCCCGCCGGTTCCCGGCCAGCAGGGCCCCGGTCCGCAGCAGCAGCAGATGGGCCCCGGTGGTCCGCAGCAGCAGCAGCAGATGGGCGGCCCGCAGCAGCAGCAGATGGGCAACCAGCCGCTCGGCCTGCCCTCCGGCGCCCCGCAGCTCCCCGCCGGCCCCCAGCAGATGGGCGGCCAGCAGCAGCAGATGAACCAGACCATGGGCGGCCAGCAGCAGCTGGTGCAGCCGATGGGCGGTCAGATGCTCCAGCCCATGGGCGGCCCCGGTGGTCCGCAGCAGATGGGCAACCCGATGGGCCAGGGCATGGGCCAGCAGCAGCAGATGCAGCCGATGGGTGGCCCCATGGGCGGCCCGCCGCAGCAGCAGATGGGCGGCCCGCTCGGCGCCCCCATGCAGCAGCAGGGCCCCGGTGGCGACAGTGCCGCCCGTGTTCTGGCGCTCGCTCAGCAGACCGCCGACCAGGCGATCTCGGAGGCCCGTTCCGAGGCCAACAAGATCGTCGGCGAGGCCCGCAGCCGCGCCGAGGGCCTGGAGCGCGACGCCCGTGCCAAGGCCGACGCCCTGGAGCGGGACGCGCAGGAGAAGCACCGCGTCGCGATGGGCTCGCTGGAGTCCGCGCGCGCCACGCTGGAGCGCAAGGTCGAGGACCTGCGGGCGTTCGAGCGCGAGTACCGGACGCGCCTGAAGTCGTACCTGGAGACCCAGCTGCGCCAGCTGGAGTCGCAGGCCGACGACTCGCTCGCCCCGCCGCGGATCCCCGCCACCGCGTCGCTGCCGCCGGCGGCCTCGTCGATGGCTCCGGCCGGTGCCGGTGCGATGAGCGGTGCCCCGGCCTTCGGTGGCAACCAGCCGGCCTTCGGCGGCAACGCGCCGTCGTTCGGTGGGCAGAGCTCCTTCGGCGGCAACCCGCCGGCGCCGAGCTTCGGCGGCCAGGCGTCCGGTGGCAACACCGGCGCGCCGCAGATGCAGCCGGCCGGGATGACGCAGCCGATGGCGGCCGTCCGCCCGCAGCCTCCGCAGCCGATGCAGCAGGCTCCGGCGCCGATGCGGGGCTTCCTGATCGACGAGGACGGCGACAACTGAGGTTGTAGCACGGCCTTTTGAGAGCGCCCCCTGTTCGACCCACGGGTCGAACAGGGGGCGCTCTGCTGTGGTGCGGACGGGGGCGGGGGATGGGCGCGCGCGGGGTGGTGACGCCACTTCAGGGGCGCGCGGGTACGGCGAAGCCGCCGTCGCCCCGGGCGGGGTGACGGCGGCTTCGGAGTCGGTCAGGCCTTGCGGAGCTGGAAGGCGAGGCCGAGGGCTTCGTCGGCGAAGGTCTCGGAGTCCCAGTCGGCCGTGCCGGCGGCGAAGTCGGTGGCCAGGACCTCCTCGGCGACGAGGGGGCCGTGCTCGGCGATGGCCTCGGCGGTCTCCTCGGTGGTGGCCCGCCAGCGCAGGACGATCCGGTCGGCGACGTCGAGGCCGGAGTTCTTGCGGGCCTCCTGGATCTGGCGGATGGCGTCGCGGGCGACGCCGAGCCGCTTGAGCTCCGGGGTGATGGCCAGGTCGAGGGCGACGGTGGCGCCGGACTCGTTGGCGACGGCCCAGCCCTCGCGCGGGGTCTCGGTGATGATCACCTCGTCCGGGGAGAGGGCGACCGGCTCGCCGTTCAGCTCGACCGAGGTCTCGCCGTCGGCGCGCAGTTCGGCGGCCAGGCGGGCGGCGTCGGTGGCGGCGACCGCCTTGGCGACGTCCTGCACGCCCTTGCCGAACCGCTTGCCCAGGGCGCGGAAGTTGGCCTTGGCACTGGTGTCGACGAGCGAGCCGCCGACCTCGGCGAGCGACTCCAGGGTGGAGACGTTGAGCTCCTCGGCGATCTGCGCGCGCAGGTCGGCGGGCAGCTCGTCCCAGCCCTGGGCGGCGATCAGCGCGCGGGACAGCGGCTGACGGGTCTTCACGCCGGACTCGGCGCGGGTGGCCCGGCCGAGCTCCACCAGGCGGCGGACCAGCGCCATGTGCCGGGAGAGGTCGGTGTCGATCAGCGACTCGTCCGCCTGCGGCCAGGTGGCCAGGTGGACCGAGGCCGGGGCGTCCGCGGCGATCGGGACGACCAGGTCCTGCCAGACCTGCTCGGTGATGAACGGGGTCATCGGGGCCATCAGGCGGGTGACCGTCTCCAGCGCCTCGTGCAGGGTGGCGAGCGCGGCCGCGTCGCCCTGCCAGAAGCGGCGGCGGCCGCGGCGGACGTACCAGTTGGACAGGTCGTCGACGAAGCCGGACAGCAGCTTGCCGGCGCGCTGGGTGTCGTACGCCTCGAAGGCGGCGTCGACCTCGCGGACCAGGGTGTTCAGCTCGGAGAGCACCCAGCGGTCCAGCTGCGGGCGGTCGGCCGGGGCCGGATCGGCCGCCGAGGGGGACCAGCCGGCGGTGCGGGCGTACAGGGCCTGGAAGGCGACGGTGTTCCAGTAGGTGAGGAGGGTCTTGCGGACCACCTCCTGGATGGTGCCGTGGCCGACCCGGCGGGCCGACCAGGGCGAACCGCCGGCGGCCATGAACCAGCGGACGGCGTCGGCGCCGTGCTGGTCCATCAGCGGGATCGGCTGCAGGATGTTGCCCAGGTGCTTGGACATCTTGCGGCCGTCCTCGGCCAGGATGTGGCCCAGGCAGACGACGTTCTCGTAGCTGTTCTTGTCGAACACCAGGGTGCCGACCGCCATCAGCGTGTAGAACCAGCCACGGGTCTGGTCGATCGCCTCGGAGATGAACTGCGCCGGGTAGCGCTTCTCGAACAGCTCCTTGTTCTGGTACGGGTAGCCGTACTGGGCGAAGGGCATCGAGCCCGAGTCGTACCAGGCGTCGATGACCTCGGGGACCCGGGTCGAGGCGCCGCCGCACTCGCGGCAGGCGAAGGTCACGTCGTCGATGTACGGGCGGTGCGGGTCGAGCTCGCTCTGGTCGGTGCCGGTGAGCTCGGAGAGCTCGGCCAGCGAGCCGACGCAGGTGAGGTGGCCCTCCTCGCAGCGCCAGATCGGCAGCGGGGTGCCCCAGTAGCGGTTACGGCTGAGCGCCCAGTCGATGTTGTTGTTCAGCCAGTCGCCGAAGCGGCCGTGCTTGACGGTCTCCGGGTACCAGTTGGTGGCCTCGTTCTCCCGGATCAGGGCGTCCTTGACCGCGGTGGTGCGGATGTACCAGGACGGCTGCGCGTAGTAGAGCAGCGCGGTGTGGCAGCGCCAGCAGTGCGGGTAGCTGTGTTCGTACGGGAGGTGGCGGAAGAGCAGGCCGCGCTCCTTGAGGTCCGCGACCAGGGCCTCGTCGGCCTTCTTGAAGAACTGGCCGCCGACCAGCGGGACCTCGGGGGCGAAGGTGCCGTCGGCGAGGACCGGGTTGACCACCGGCAGGCCGTACTTGCGGCAGGTCGCGAGGTCGTCCGCGCCGAAGGCGGGCGACTGGTGGACGATGCCGGTGCCGTCCTCGGTGGTGACGTAGTCCGCGTTGAGGACGTAGTGCGCGTTCTCGATCTCGACCAGGTCGAACGGGCGGCGGTAGGCCCAGCGCTCCATCTCGGCGCCGGTGAAGGACTCGCCGGTGGCCTCCCAGCCCTCGCCGAGGGCCTTGGCGAGCAGCGGCTCGGCGACGACCAGCTTCTCCTCGCCGTCGGTGGCCACCACGTAGGTGACCTCCGGGTGGACGGCGGCGGCGGTGTTGGAGACCAGGGTCCACGGGGTGGTGGTCCAGACCAGCAGCGCGGCCCGGCCGGCCAGCGGGCCGCTGGTCAGCGGGAAGCGGACGAAGACCGAGGGGTCGACGACGGTCTCGTAGCCCTGGGCCAGCTCGTGGTCGGACAGGCCGGTGCCGCAGCGCGGGCACCAGGGGGCGACCCGGTGGTCCTGGACCAGCAGGCCCTTGTCGAAGATCTGCTTGAGCGACCACCAGACGGACTGGACGTACGACGGGTCCATCGTCCGGTAGGCCTCGTCGAGGTCGACCCAGTACCCCATGCGGGTGGTCAGCTCGGTGAAGGCGTCGGTGTGGCGGGTCACCGACTCGCGGCACTTGGCGTTGAACTCGGCGATGCCGTACGCCTCGATGTCCTGCTTGCCGGAGAAGCCCAGCTCCTTCTCGACGGCGAGCTCGACCGGGAGGCCGTGGCAGTCCCAGCCGGCCTTGCGGGCGACGTGGTAGCCCTTCATCGTCCGGAAGCGCGGGAAGACGTCCTTGAAGACGCGGGCCTCGATGTGGTGGGCGCCGGGCATGCCGTTGGCGGTCGGCGGGCCCTCGTAGAAGACCCACTCGGGGCGGCCCTCGGACTGCTCCAGGCTGCGCTGGAAGATCTTGTTGTCCTGCCAGAACGACAGGATCTGGTGTTCGAGGGCGGGCAGGTCCACCTGTGCGGGGACGGAGTTGTAGGTGCTCATCGCGGGCGTCATACCTCCGGCGGATGTGAACGGGATCCGACGGAGGGACGAGACGGCGAGCCGCCCCGCGGTACCACCCTCCTTGGCCGCGGTGCTGCTGCGGCCCTCTTGTTTGGGCTTGCTGCCGGGTCTAGTGGGCCGGCCCGCGCGGTGGCGGGCGGCCGTTCTTCCGGCGGCTCCGGGGTGATCTTCCCGCCGTGCACACCCCCGGGCTCGCACCGTCCCCGGGTCGCTGGTGGCTGCGTACGTCGGTACTCGTCCCATCTGCGCCTTGCAGGGCCAGTGTATCGGCCGGGTGAGTCGGTTTGTCCAAATCGTTTTTCCCCGCGGTGGACGGCCGGGGCGCTCCGGGGCCGGCGGCGGTGGTGGTTAGGCGGGGGTGATCTGGGCACAAGTCTGGTCAGCGCGCGGGGCGTGGCGGCTGGGGCGACTGCCTGGGTGGGATCATCATGGGGCGTCGGAATGTCATGTTGTGACCGGTTTTGATCGGGATTATCGTTCCGGCACTGGAGGCCGCCGGGAACCGGCGGCTCGATTCGTTCGTAGATGGGGTCGAAGCCATGGCTGAGAAGGCAACCGGCGCGGGTACCGCCACCAAGCGGGCACGCAAGGCCGTGGCGGCCGATCCAGGGGAGGGGACCGTGACCACTACCGCACGGCAGAAGAGCAGCACCGACACCGTCACCGTGCCGCGCGGCGCCGAGTCGGTGGACCCGGCCACGTTGCCGGTCCGGCCCGGCGAGGACCCGTGGACCACCGACGAGGTCCACGAGCTGCACACCGAGCTCATCAGCGAGCTGGAGCGGCTGCAGAACGAGATCGACGCCGCCGAGGCGGCCATCTCCGGCCTGATGCGTGACTCCAACGACGGAGCCGGTGACGACCAGGTGGACGCCGGTACGAAGAACATCTCGCGGGAGAGTGAACTCGCGCTCGCCAACAACGCCCGGGACAGCCTCGCCCAGACCGAGCGGGCCCTGACCAGGCTGGAGGGCGTCGGCTTCGGCACCTGCGAGTCCTGCGGGCAGGCCATCGGAAAGGCCCGGATGCAGGCCTTCCCCCGGGCCACGCTCTGCGTGCAGTGCAAGGCCAAGCAGGAACGCCGCTGACGCGGCCGACCGGGGCGGCGCAGGGGGTCGGGCTTGCCGTACGCTCGACCCCGTAACGTCGCCTGAATCCTGGGACACGTCCGGTTCGGAGGTGTCCGGTACGGCGACCATGGGCCCACCCTCCCCCACCTCCAACCGGGGGAGCTCCACCGGCAGCGGAGCGGATCATCAGTACGCAAGGTTCCCCCCAGACGCGGGACGACGCCGTCCCGACCCCCGCCGAAGCCGTGGAGGTGGCCGTGGCCGAGCCCACCGAGCCCGCGGAGCCTGCCGAGCCCGCCGAGGCGACCGCCCCGGCCGCGGCGGAGGCGCCGAAGGGCCGTCGGCGGATCGGCGTGCTGATGGTCGTCGCGCTGCTCGCCTTCCTGATCGACTTCGGCAGCAAGCTGCTGGTCGTGGCCCGGCTGGAGAACCACGCGGCGATCAAGGTGATCGGGGACGTCGTCACCTTCCAGGTCATCCGCAACTCCGGCGCCGCCTTCGGCATGGGGCAGGCGCTGACCGTCGTCTTCACGATGATCGCCTCGGCCGTCATCGTGGTGATCTGGCGGATCGCCCGCCGGCTGTACAGCCTGCCCTGGGCGATCGCGCTCGGGCTGCTGCTCGGCGGGGCCCTGGGCAACCTCACCGACCGGCTGTTCCGCTCGCCGGGCGTCTTCCGCGGGCACGTCGTCGACTTCATCTCCGTCCAGCACTTCGCGGTCTTCAACCTCGCCGACTCGGCGATCGTCTGCGGCGGAATCCTCGTCGTGCTGCTCTCCTTCCGGGGCAGCAACCCGGACGGCACCGTCCACCAGCAGGGCGGCAAGACCGAGTAGCAGGGGCCCCGGGCGGTCGGGCGGGCGGCGGAGGGCCGCGGTTCCGGCATACTCGTACGGGTGAGTACCGCAGCGCAGATCCGCAGCCTCCCCGTACCCGACGGCCTGGAGGGCGAGCGCCTCGACGCCGCCCTCGCCCGGATGTTCGGTTTCTCCCGGACGAAGGCCGCCGAGTTGGCCGCCGACGGCAAGGTGACGCTCGACGGCGCCGTGGCCGGAAAGTCGGACCGGGTGACCGCCGGTTCCTGGCTGGAGGTCGAGATCCCCGCCCCCGCCGCCCCCGTGCGGATCATCGCCGAGCCGGTCGAGGGCATGCGGATCGTCCACGACGACGAGGACATCGTGCTCGTCGACAAGCCGGTCGGCGTCGCCGCGCACCCCAGCCCCGGCTGGACCGGCACCACCGTCATCGGCGGGCTCGCCGCGGCCGGCTACCGGATCTCCACCTCCGGCGCCGCCGAGCGCCAGGGCGTCGTGCACCGGCTCGACGTCGGCACCTCCGGGCTGATGGTCGTCGCCAAGTCCGAGCGCGCGTACACCGACCTCAAGCGGCAGTTCCACGACCGGATCACCGAGAAGCGCTACCACGCCCTCGTGCAGGGGCACCCGGACCCGCTGAGCGGCACCGTGGACGCGCCGATCGGACGGCACCCCAGCTCGGACTGGAAGTGGGCCGTGACCAAGGACGGCAAGCCGTCCGTCACCCACTACGACCTGGTCGAGGCCTACCGCTCGGCCTCGCTGCTCGACATCAAGCTGGAGACCGGGCGCACCCACCAGATCCGGGTCCACATGTCCGCGCTGCGCCACCCCTGCGTGGGCGACCTGACCTACGGCGCCGACCCGACGCTGGCCAAGCGGCTCGGGCTGACCCGGCAGTGGCTGCACGCCGTGTCGCTCGGCTTCGAGCACCCGGCGGACGGGCAGTGGGTCGAGTTCTCCAGCGAGTACTCGCCCGACCTGCGCAAGGCGCTCGACATCATCTCGTCGGAGAGCTGAGATGACGGCGGCCATCCGGACCGCGGCGGGCGCCGCGGACCTGACTCTGGTGCGGGACGTGCGGCGCGAGGTGTTCATCGTCGAGCAGCACGTGCCGGAGGAACTGGAGTACGACGAGTACGACGCGACCTCGGTGCACCTGCTGGCCGTGGCGGCGGACGGGACCGCGCTCGGGACCGCACGGCTGATCTTCGGGGAGCAGGCGCTGAAGCTCACCGGGGGTGTCGAGGGCCGGGTGCTGCTCGGACGCCTCGCGGTGGTGTCGGCGGCCCGGGGGACCGGGCTCGGGGCCCAGCTGGTGCGGGCGATCGAGGCGGCCGGGCTCGACCGCGGGGCCGTCGAGGTGGAACTGCACGCGCAGGTGGGGGCGCTGGGGTTCTACGAGCGGCTGGGGTACACGGCCGAGGGCCCGGTGTACGAGTCCGCGGGGATACCGCATCGGACGATGACGCGGGTGCTGTAGGGCTTCGGGCCCGGCCGTGCGGATCCCCGTGCCCCTGACGGGGTGCGGGGATCTCCGTTTTCCCGTGCGGTACCCGGACGCAACGGGGTGAACAGGGCGCAAGCGGCGGCTTCGGCGGTGGCCTTATCGGACGCCTACCCGGGGGGCGGATACGATCAGCCCCCATGGAGTTCGGTGGGGCGTGGCGCCGGTGGCGCAGCCGGGGTACGACGGTGCGGCGCAGGGTGGTGGCCGGTGCGGTGGCCCTGGTGGTGGTGGCCGGGGCGGGTACGGCGACGGTGGCGTCCGGCGGTGAGCCGGCGGTCCATCAGGAGGACCGTTTCCTCGCCATGCCGGAGACCCCCGGCAGTGACCAGCAGGTCCAGGTGGACACCTCCTTCTTCACCACCGGCAGCACCCCGCGCCCGGCGGTCCTGCTCGCGCACGGCTTCGGCGGCTCCAAGGACGGCGAGCGCGAACGCGCCCAGCAGCTGGCCCGACAGGGCTACGCGGTGCTGACCTGGTCGGCGCGCGGCTTCGGGCACTCGGGCGGGAAGATCGGCCTCAACGCGCCCGACCGCGAGGTCGAGGACGTCAAGCACCTGGTGGACTGGCTGGCCCAGCGGCCCGAGGTGCAGCTCGACGGGCCCGGCGACCCCCGGGTCGGCATCACCGGTGCCTCGTACGGCGGCGCCGTCTCGCTGCTGGCCTCCGCGTACGACCACCGGATCGACGCGGTGGCCACCCAGATCACCTGGTGGAACCTGGCCGACGCGCTGTTCCCGCAGGGCGTGCAGGGCTCGGGCGCCGTCGACGGCGTGTTCAAGAAGCTCTGGGCCGGGATCTTCTTCACCACCGGCGCGGCCGGCGACCTCGGCCCCTCCGGCGGCGCGCCGCGCGGCGGCGGGGCCGGGCCGGGGCAGGGCGCTCCCGGGCAGGGCGGTTCCGGGCAGGGCGGTGACGCCGCGGGCGGGCCGGTCGGCTGCGGGCGGTTCCTGGAGTCGCTCTGCCAGATGTACGACCGGGTCGCCACCGCCGGGCACGCCGACCCGGAGGCCGTCGCACTGCTGGACCGCTCCAGCCCGTCCTCGGTGGCCGCGCAGCTCAAGGCGCCCACCCTGGTCGTGCAGGGCCAGCAGGACTCGCTGTTCCCGCTCGACCAGGGCGACCGGATCGCCCGGGCCGTCGCGGCCAACGGCGCGCCCGTCTCGGTGGACTGGTTCGCCGGCGGGCACGACGGCGGCACCGACACCAGCGCCCGGGTCGACGACCGGGTGACCGCCTGGTTCGACCACTACCTGAAGGGGCAGGGCGACGACACCGGCCCCGCGTTCCGGGTCACCCGCACCGGGGGCGTCGACTCCACCGGCTTCCAGGCCGTGCTGCGCGGCGCCTCCGCCGACCGCTACCCGGGCCTGGACGGAACCGGCTCCCACGGCGTCGAACTGGCCGGCGGCGAGCAGACCATCGCCAACCCGCCCGGCGGCGCCCCGCCCGGGATCTCGACGCTGCCCGGGATCGGGGCGCTCAGCCAGGCCGCCTCGCTCGGCGCCGGGCTGTCGCTCGACTTCCCCGGCCAGCACGCCGCCTTCGACTCCGCGCCGCTGGGCCAGCCGCTGCACCTGACCGGGCAGCCCACCGTGCCCGTCCAGGTGCACGCCGACCGGCCGGACGCGGTGCTCTTCGCCAAGCTGTACGACGTGGGCCCGGACGGCAAGGCCGTGCTCCCGCAGCAGCTCGCCGCCCCGCTGCGGGTCACCGGCGCCGACGCGGGCCGCACCGTCACGGTCGCGCTGCCCGCCGTCGACCACACCTTCGCCACCGGGCACCGGCTGCGGCTCGTGCTGGCCGCCACCGACCTCGCGTACGCCTCGCCCGTCGAGCCCGCCACCTACCGGGTCGCGCCGGCCGGGGCGCTCACCGTGCCGACCGACGACGAACTCGTCACCGAGGCCACGCCGCTGCCCGCGCGCACCTGGCTGCTGCCGCTGGCGGCCGTCGTGGTGGCGCTGGGCCTGGTGCTGTCGCCCCGGCTGCTGCGCCGCCGTCGGCGGGGGGCGGGCGACGGGCCGGCGTACGACCCGGCGCTGGCCGGGGTGCCGTTGCAGATCACCGGCCTGAGCAAGCGCTACAAGGGCGCCCAGGACCGTTACGCCGTACGGGAGTTGGGCTTTCGGGTGGAGCAGGGGCAGGTGCTCGGCCTGCTCGGGCCCAACGGCGCCGGCAAGACCACCACGCTGCGGATGCTGATGGGCCTGATCCGGCCCGACGCGGGCGAGATCCGGATCTTCGGCCACCTGGTGCGCCCCGGTGCGCCGGTGCTCTCCCGGGTCGGCGCCTTCGTCGAGGGCGCGGGCTTCCTGCCGCACCTCACCGGCCGGGCCAACCTGCGGCTGTACTGGCAGGCCACCGGCCGGCCGGAGGAGGACGCCCGCTTCGACGAGGCGCTGGCCATCGCCGGTCTCGGCGAGGCGCTCGACCGCGCCGTGCGGACCTACTCGCAGGGCATGCGGCAGCGGCTCGCCATCGCCCAGGCCATGCTCGGGATGCCGGACCTGCTGATCCTCGACGAGCCGACCAACGGGCTCGACCCGCCGCAGATCCGCGAGATGCGCGAGGTGATGATCCGGTACGCCGCCGCCGGCCGTACCGTCATCGTCTCCAGCCACCTGCTCGCCGAGGTCGAGCAGAGCTGCACGGACCTGGTGGTGATGGACCGCGGGCGGCTGATCACCACCGGGGCCGTCGGCGAGATCGTCGGCGCGGGCGAGCTGCTGTTCCTCGGCGTGCCCGCCGGGTACGAGCCCGGGTCGGTCGTCGAGAAGGTCGGCGCGCTGGCCGGGGTCGGCTCGGCGGAGGCCGTCGAGGGCGGGCTGCTGGTGCGCCTGGACGGGCTGGCGGCGCACGAACTGCTGGCCGAACTGGTGCGCCTCGGCGTGCCGGTGGAGAGCGCCGGGCCGCAGCGGCGGCTGGAGGACGCGTTCCTGTCGTTGATCGGAGGTGCGGCGTGAGCAGGGGTGCGAACGGTGGCGTGAGCAGTGAGGTGAGCAGCGAGGTGGGTGATGGCGTGAGCGGTGACGTGAGCGGCGTCGTGTCGGCGGACCACGCCGAGGGGTACCGGGCGGGCCGGACACTGCCGCTGCGGGTGGAGGCGATGCGCCAACTGCGGCGGCGCCGCACCCTGGTGATCGGTGCGGTGCTGGCCGCCCTGCCGTTCGTGATGCTGGCCGCGTTCCAGATCGGCGGCACCCCGAGCCGCCCCGACCGGACCACCTTCATCGACCTGGCCACCGCGTCCGGGCCCAACTTCGCCGCCACCATGCTGTTCGTGGGCACCGGCTTCCTGCTGGTCATCCCGGTGGCGCTGTTCTGCGGCGACACGGTCGCCTCCGAGGCGAGCTGGTCCTCGCTGCGCTACCTGCTGGCCGCGCCGGTGCCCCGGGCCCGGCTGCTGGCCCGCAAGTTCGCGGTCGGGCTGGCGTTCTCGGCGGTGGCGGTGGCGATGCTGCCGCTGATCGGGCTGGTCGTCGGCACCGCCGCGTACGGCTGGGGGGACCTCAAACTGCCCACCGGGGCCAGCCTTTCGGCCGGGGAGGCGCTGCCCCGGCTGGCCGTCGCGGCGGCGTACGTGTTCCTCGCCGAGATCGTGATCGCCGCGCTGGCGTTCTGGCTCTCCACGGCGACGGACGCGCCGCTGGGCGCCGTCGGCGGGGCGGTGTTCGCGTCGATCATCACCGGGGTGCTGGACGCCGTCACGGCGCTGGGGGGCCTGCGGGAGTGGCTGCCCGCGCACTGGCAGTACGCCTGGGCGGACGCCCTGCAGCCGCAGTTGGAGTGGGGCGGCATGGTGCAGGGCGTCTCGCTGTCGCTGTCGTACGCGGCGGTGCTGCTCGCGCTGGCGTTCCGGGGGTTCGCGCGCAAGGACGTGGTGTCGTAGGGCCGTTGTGCTGCGGGCCCGCCGCGGGGGTGCGGCGGGCCCGGGGTGGGTGACCGGGGTGGGTGACCGGGGTGGGGCGCAGGGCGGGGGTCAGGGCTGGGGTCAGGCGATCGGGGCGTTCGCGCGCTCGATCCGCTGGGTGCCGGTGCGGGTGCGGTAGGAGCGGGTCCAGCTGCTGGTCGCGTCCTTGCGGGTGCGGTCGGAGAGGACGTAGTAGTCCATCTGGGTCTGCTCGGGCGTGATGTCCAGGACCCCGTAGCCGTGCGAGTCCAGGTCGACCCACTTGACGTGCGGGTTGGCCGCCTTGATCGCGGTGCCGGCCGCCAGCGAGACGGTCTGCGGGGCGACCTTCAGCAGGTCGTCGACGTTGTCGGAGGTCACCGAGGTGACCACGAACTCGGTGGCGACACTGCCGGACAGCGGGTAGGTGGCGGCCTCGTTCGGGACGTCGGCGGCCCAGGCGGAGTGGATGTCGCCGGTCAGGAAGACGGTGTTGGTGATCCCGTTCGCCTTGAGGTGGCCGAGCAGCTCGCGGCGGTCGTGGGTGTAGCCGTCCCACTGGTCGGGGTTGACCGCCACGCCCTCGCCGGGCAGGCCGAGCAGCTTGGCCAGCGGGCGCAGCAGGTAGTCGGGCAGCGAGAGGAAGGCGACCGGGGAGATCATCACCTCGTTGCCGATCAGTCGCCAGGTGGTGTCGGAGGCGGACAACCCGGCCTTGAGCCAGTCCAGTTGGGCGCGGCCGGTGAGGGTGCGGTCGGCCGAGTCGACGGCGCCGCTGCCCGTCTTCGCCTGCTGGGAGCGGAACGAGCGCTGGTCCATCAGGTGCAGGTCGGCGAGCTTGCCGTAGCGCAGGCGGCGGTAGGTGGTGCCGGCGATCGAGGGCCGGACCGGCATCCACTCGAAGTAGGCCTGCTTGGCGGCGGCCATCCGGTCGGCCCAGGCGCCCTCGGTGCCCGGGGTGTGGTTCTCGGCGCCGCCGGACCAGGCGTCGTTGGCGAACTCGTGGTCGTCCCAGATCGCGATGGTCGGGAGCTTGGCGTGCAGGGTCTGGAGGTCGTCGTCGGTCTTGTACTGGCCGTGCCTGGTGCGGTAGTCGGCGAGGGTGAGGATCTCGTGGGCGGGGGCGTGCGGGCGCACGACCGTGCCGCGGGCGCAGAACTCGCCGGTCTTGTACTCGTAGATGTAGTCGCCGAGGAAGAGGAAGGCGTCCAGGTCGCCGCGGGCGGCGAGGTGGCGGTAGGCGGAGAAGTAGCCGCCCTCCCAGTTGGCGCAGGAGGCGACGCCGAACCGCAGCCGGGAGAGGGCGGCGTCGGTGGCGGGGGTGGTGCGGGTGCGGCCGGTGGGGGAGACGGCGCTGCTGGTACCAGTGGTGGCGGTGGCGGCGGTGAAGCGGTACCAGTAGGGGGTGTCCGGGGTCAGGCCGCGGACGTCGGCCTTGACGGTGTGGTCGGCGGCGGCGGTGGCGGTCACCGTGCCGCTCGCGACGACGCGGGTGAAGGCCTGGTCGGCGGCCAGCTCCCAGCGGACCTCGGTGTCGGGGCCGAGGCCCGAGCCGGGGAGGGCCTCGGGGCGGGGCGTCACCCTGGTCCAGAGCAGGACGCCGTCGGGGAGGGGGTCGCCGGAGGCTATGCCGTGCAGGAAGCGGGGGGCGGCTTCGGGGGCCTGCGCGGGTTGGGCGGCTCCGGCGGCCTGGGCGGTCTGGGTGGCCTGGGCCGGCTCGGCGGCTTCGGCGGGGGTGGGGAGGGCGATCGGCAGGGCGGCGGTCGCGCCGGCGGCCAGCGCGCCGGCCTTCAGGACCTGGCGGCGGCGCGGGTGGGCAGGGGCCATGTCATGGACAAGATCGTTCACGTCCGGAAGGTTACCCGTTAGTAAAGCGTAGGTAAATCAGGTGACCTGACGATCCGTCGTGGAGCGGGCGGGTGTGGTTGCCCGGGGCGGGCGAGCGGGGGAGGCCGGGGTGGGCGGGCCGGGGAAGTCGGGTCGCCGGATCATGCGGGATCATGGGGGAGTACCCGCCCTCAGCTGCCGAAGGACCCCGACCGTGGCCCAGATCGTCCTCTTCCACTCCGCCCTCGGGCTGCGCTCCGCCGTCCACGCCGCCGCCGACCGGCTGCGCGCCGCCGGGCACACCGTGCACACCCCGGACCTGTACGACGGGCGGACCTTCGACGACATCGAGGCCGGACTGGCGTACCAGGAGGAGGTCGGCGGCAGCGAGGAACTGCTGCGCCGGGCCGTCACCGCCGCCGCTCCGCTGTCCGACGGCGGCCTGGTCTACGCGGGCTTCTCGCTCGGCGGCTCGCTCGCGCAGAACCTCGCCCTCGCCGACGACAAGGCCCGCGGCCTGCTGCTCCTGCACGGCACCTCCGACCTGCGCGAGGACGCGGCCACCGAGATCCCGGTGCAGCTGCACGTCGCCGAGCCGGACCCGTTCGAGACCGAGGACTGGCTGAACGCCTGGTACCTGGGGATGCGGCGGGCCGGGGCCGACGTCGAGGTGCACCGCTACCGGGGCGCCGGGCACCTGTTCACCGACACCGAGCTGGCCGACTACGACGCCGAGGCGGCGGAGCGGGCCTGGGCCATCGCGCTGGACTTCCTCGGCGAGCTGGATTCCTGACCGAGGGCGGGTGCCGGGGCGGGCCGGGTCAGCCGGCGAGCCCCGGCACCACCAGGCCGGACTCGTACGCGATCACCACGGCGTGGGTCCGGTTCTGCGCGCCGAGCTTGGTCAGCACGTTCCCGACGTGCGTCTTCACCGTCTCCAGGCTCACCCTGAGCGACTCCGCGATCTCCGGGTTGGACTGGCCCGTGGCCATCGACCGCAGCACCTCCTCCTCCCGCACCGTCAACGCCGCCCGGGGCAACGCCTCGGCGGAGTCCAGCGGGCGGGCGGAGACCATCCGGCGCAGCGCCGCCGGGAAGAGGATCGCCTCCCCGGCCGCCGCCACCCGCACCGCCTCCGCGATCTGCCGCACCGGAAGCCGCTTCAGCACGAACCCGCTCGCCCCCGCGCTGAGCGCGGCGGTGACGTAGCCGTCGTTCTCGAAGGTGGTGATCACCACGACCTTCGGCGGCGCGGCCGACTCGGCCAGCAACTGCCGGGTGGCCTCGATCCCGTTGCGGCGCGGCATCCGTACGTCCATCAGGACCACGTCCGGCCGCAGCCGCTGCGCCTGCTCGACCGCGTCGACGCCGTCGGCCGCCTCCCCGACCACCGTGATCCCCGGCTGCGCCGCGAGCAGGGTGCGCAGGCCGCTGCGGGTCACCTCGTCGTCGTCCGCGATCAGGAGGGTGACGGGGGTGCCGGTGGCGTCGCCCGGGGCGTCGGGCGCGGCGTCGGTGGGATCTGGGCCGGTCATGCCGACAACCGTACGGGCAGCCGGACGGCCAGCCGCCAGGCCTGGGGCCCGTCCGGCCCGGCCTCGATCTCGCCGTGCAGCAGCCGGACCCGCTCGGCCAGGCCCGGCAGGCCGTGGCCGGAGGTCGGGAAGGCGCCCTGGCGCGGGCCCGCCCCGGTCCGGTTGGCCACGCTGAGCTCCAGGGTGTCCGGCCCGGCCGCCACCCGGACCTCGATCGGGCCGCCCGCTCCGTGCCGCAGCGCGTTCGTCAGCCCCTCCTGGAGGATCCGGTACGCCGCCCGGGAGAGCGTCCCCTGCACCTGCGCCAGCTCGCCGGACAGCTCCGGCTCCACCACCGCGCCGGCGTGCCGCAGCCGGTCCAGCAGCTCGGGCAGGTCGGCCAAGGTCCGGGCCGGGGCCGCCCCCGACTCCTCCTCGCGCAGCGCGCCCAGCACGTAGTCCAGGTCCTCCAGGGCGGCCCGGGTCGACTCCTCGATGCTGCGCATGGCGGCCCGCGCCGCCACCGGGTCGGCGGAGAGCACCTCGCCCGCCACCGCCGCCTGGATCGTGGCCGCCGTCAGGGTGTGCCCGATCGAGTCGTGCAACTCGTGGGCCAGCCGGTTGCGTTCGGCCAGCCGGCGCTCCCGCTCCGCCGCCAGCGCCAGCCGCTCGGCCGCCGACGGACCCAGCAGCTTCGGGGCCAGCCCGCGCAGCGCGCCCGCCACCGCCGCGCACACCACCGGCGCCAGCAGCAGGCAGGCCGCCGCCACCACCCAGCTCCAGGCGCCCGTCAGCTGCACCGACCGGCCGGGCCAGCTCAGCCGGGCATCACCGGAGACCCAGCCGCCCGGCAGGGCCACGGCTGCGCCGAGCAGCACGAGGCTGGCCAGGCCTCCCACCCAGCCCAGCGCCACGTGCAGCACCAGCCACAGCGGGGTGCGCCAACGGTCGGTGCCGGGGGCGTCCGCCGCCCGGGCGCCGGACACCGGATCCGGCAGCGACACCCTCAGCAGCCGGCGGACGCCGCCGATCAGCACCCGCCGGGTGGTGCGGGCCAGCCCGACCACGGCGAGCAGCGCCGCCCAGAACAGCAGGGTGAGCACCGCCCGCGTGAGGTAGGGGCCGGACGGCCAGGCCATCATCGGCAGCATCGCGAACGGCAGTAGCGGCAGGCTCGCCAGCGCGCCGAGGAAGGCGAACAGCACACCCGAGTACGTGGAGCCGCGCAGCAGCGGCCGGATTCCCCTGATCATGATCACCAGTATTGCGGCGCAGCTCATGGGGGGCCTCCCCCGATCGGGGGAGCGTTCGTTCCGGTCTTTCTGTTCCGGCGGGACGGCTACGGCGAGGCGGCTCCGGCGGCATCGGCGCGGCCCCGAGTGAGCAGGCGGGTCGTGCTGCCGTCGTCCTCCGTGATGTCGCGGACGTGCCGGAAGCCGATCCTGCCCAGCAATGCCAGCGAAGCGAGGTTGGCGTCGGCGACCGTCGCGTGCACCTCGGCCAGCCCCAGGGCGGTGAAGCCGTAGTCGACGATCGCGGCCGCCAGTTCGGTGCCCAGGCCGCGGCCCCACGCCTCCGGGGCCAGCGCGTAGACGATCTCGAAGCCCTCGACCACGGTGGTGGGCTTGATCTCGGCGTGCCCGACGAGGCGGCCGCCCTGCCGGACGGCCCAGACGTCGAACCGGTTCGAGGCGTACACCTGGGTGAAGATGCGGCCGAACAGGGCCCGGTCCTCGGCCTCGGACTGCGGGCCGTCGCCCATCCACCGGGACACCTCCCGGTCCTGGAACAGCGTCACGAAGTCCTCTTCGTCCGCGAGGACGTACGGGTCGAGCAGCAGGCGCTCGGTGCGCAGGGTCGGGGTCACGCCGGGCGACGGTACGGGGGCCGTCGTCCGCCCGGCAAGCGGTTTTCGGGAGGCCGGAGCGCCGGTGGCGATCGGGGAGTGCGAGCGGGCCGGTACCGGGTGGTCCTCGTGTCGGCCAGGCCGGTTCGGGACATGCTGCCGGTGTTCGACATCGCCGTCGCGGCCGAGCCGGAGGCGGTGGCGGCCGAGATCGCGCTGCTGGCGCGGACGGCCGAGGACCGGTAGGGCGGCGGGGTGCTCGCCACCGCAGGTGCCTGATCCGGGCGTCGAGGTCGCCGCAGCGCAGGAAGTCGGGTAGGCCGACTTCCTGTGCTGCTTTCATGTGACGCAGGTCATGTCGAACGCAGAACCTGCGCGCGGTCGCCGGCGTCTGGCTGGTGTGAGATCACGCAGGAGAGCACTGGACGAGCTGGACGAGGAACGCCTCGTCCGGCTGATCGCCAGAAGTGACCGCGCGGCGTTCGACGAGCTGTACCGGCGCACGTCGCCATGGCTGGCGGTGCGGTTGCGCCGCCGCTGCGCGGACGAGCAGATCGTCGCCGAGGTCATGCAGGAGACCTATCTGGCGGTGTGGCGCGCGGCCGGTGCGTTCGCCGGGAGCGCCGTCGGCGGGACGGCCGTCGGATGGCTGTGGACGATCGCGGCGCGCCGCCTCGTCGACGCCTTCCGGCGCCGTGCCCACCACGCCGAACCGCCGGTCGCCGCCGCCGAGCGGGCCGTGGTGCCCGCGGCGGAGGAGGAGGCGCTCGCCGGGACCGTCGGCGGCGACGTGGGCGACGCCCTGCGGCGGCTGGCGCCGGAACTCCGAGACGTACTGCAGGCGACGGTGCTCGACGGGCTCTCCGTCCGGGAGACCGCCGTCCTGCTCAGACTGCCCGAAGGCACGGTCAAGACCCGTGCCCGCCGGGCCCGGATCGCGATGCGGGAGGCGCTGGCATGAACGCGGAACACGCGTCGAGGCGGCTGATCGACGACTACGCGCGTGGTGACACGGCGATGGCCGCGGACACGGTGTGGGCACTGGAGGCCCACCTGGAGACGTGCGCGCCGTGCCGGAGCCTGCTGGCGGCCTCCGTGGCCACCGAGGCGCCCGGCGTCGCCGCGCTCGTCGACACCGTCCGGGCCGGTCTGGACGCGCAGTTGGGCGCGGCCGTCGGGGCGCCTCGGAGGCGGCACCGCCCGACCTGGGTGTCGGCCTGGCTGACACCGGCCATGACCCCGTGGCTGGCGATGACCGCCGTCGTCACCCTGATGGCGCTGCTGCTGGACGTGGCCGCGCCGGCGAAGGTCTTCGGCGGCTCCTCGATGGTGGCGCTGATCGCGCCCGTGCTGCCGCTGTGCGGTGTCGCCGCATCGTGGTCGCGCGGCCTGGACCCGGCGCACGAACTGACCGCCTCGACCGCCCGGGCCGGCCTGGCCCTGCTGCTCAGGCGCACCACCGCGGTCCTCGTGGTGGTCGTGCCCGGGCTCCTGCTGGGGGGATGGCTGACCGGGAACACGACGGCCGCGCAGTGGCTGCTGCCCTCCCTGGCCTTCACCTCCACCGCCCTGGCGCTGGGCACCGTGATCGGCGTGACCCGCGCCGCCGTGGGGCTGGTGACCGTGTGGGGCGCTGCCGTCGTGGTGCCCACGTTCGTCACCGGCCGCATCCCCGCTGTCCTCGAACTCGCCCTGCACCGCGACCAGTTGCCCGTGTGGGGGCTGCTCCTCGCGCTCGGCGTCTGCGCCGTGATCGCCCGCAGGGACGCGTACTCAACGCTGTGAAACCCATGTCCACCCTGGAAAGGGACCATCGCATGACGTATACGGCGAGCGCGGCCGACACCGCGCCGAAGACCTACGCCTGGGAGATCCGGGCCAGCGGCCTGAGGGTACGCGTCGGACGGAGCAAGATGGCCGTCGACGGGCTCGACCTCTCCCTGGGCATCGGCGCCCACGGGCTCCTCGGGCCCAACGGAGCGGGCAAGACCACCCTGATCCGGACGCTGGCCACCGTGCTGCGCCCCACCGAGGGCGAACTGGAGATGCTCGGCACCTCCCTGGGGGGCCGGGTGGTCGACCACCGGGCCCTGCGCCGCCAGATCGGCTACCTGCCGCAGGACTTCGGCTACTACAAGCGCTTCACGGTGCGCGAGTTCGTCGAGTACATGGCCTGGCTGAAGGAGGTGCCGAAGGCGGACATCCCCGGGGCCGTCCAGCGGGCCGTGGAACGGGTGGGCCTGGCGGACCGCGCCGACCACCGGATGAAGACCCTGTCCGGCGGCATGGTGCGGCGGGCCGGCATCGCCCAGGCCATCGTCAACTCCCCCGCGGTGCTGCTGCTGGACGAGCCGACGGCCGGCCTGGACCCGGCACAGCGGCTGCGCTTCCGCGAACTGCTGCAGGACCTGGGCCGCGACACCTGCGTGGTCGTCTCCACCCACCTGGTCGAGGACGTCGCGGCCGCCTGCTCCGACGTGGTGCTGTTCGCCGACGGCCGCCTCGTCTTCCAGGGCACGCCGGACGAACTGGGCGCGGCGGGCAGTACCGACCACCCGGGCGACAGCCCCCTGGAGCGCGGCTACTCGGCGCTGCTCAGCAACTCCGGCCAGCAGGGGAGCGCCTGGTGAACGGACGTGTGCTGCGGACGGAGCTGAGGCGCTCCGCCGCCCCGTGGGCCGGCATCGTCGTGCTGGCCGGCAGCCTGGCGGTCTTCTTCCCGTTCGACGCGCTCTGGTGGCACGGCACCGCGGGGTGGACGGCCCAGTGGACCACCATGGCCATGTGGACCCGGTCCCTGCTGGCCTTCTGGTGGCCGTTCGTGATCGGCATCGGGGCGGTGTACGGGCTGCGCGAATCCCGCTCGCGGATGACCGAGCTGCTGACGACCACGCCGCTGCCGGCCTGGCGCCGTGCGGCGCTGCCGGCCGGTGCGATCGGGCTCGCGCTGGCGGTGGGCTTCGGTCTGCTGGTTCTGGTGGGCGGAGTCCAGGTGGCGGCCGGTCCGACCAGCTACGCATCCCTCGGCTGGCTGCCGATCTCGCTGGTGGCGGCACTGTCCCTGGTCGCGGGCGCCGTGTTCGGCATGGGCGTCGCGCGGGCGCTGCCCTCCACCCTCACGCCGCCGGCCCTGGTGGTGATCGTCTTCGTGGGGACGGGCCTGTTCCTGCGCATGAACAACGAAGCGGCGGTGCCGACGGGCAGGGTGTCGAACCGGTTCGCCCAGCTGTCCCCGGCGACCGTGGAGCCGCGGCAGATGCTGCTGACCCTGTCCGGCTCCGTCCACCTCGGCCAGACGCTCTGGCTGCTCGGCCTGCTCGCCACCGGCTTCGCGCTGCTGGCGGCCGTGACCCGCCGGGCCCGGCTGCTCGCGGTGACTCCCGTCCTGGCCGGCCTGGGCCTGGCCCTGCTGGTGCTCCCGGCCGCCGCGCGCGACACCTACGTCGTCGACAAGGCCGCCGCGGCGTTGGTGTGCGACGGGCCGGTGTGCGTGACGCAGGCGAGCCGTTCACGCCTGGCCGAGCTCGCGCAGCGCAGCAAGGACGCGATGCCCGTGCTGCACGACGCCTTGGGCGACAAGGCGCCGACCTCGGTGCGGGAGGACACCGCGCTGCACGAGCTCGCCGCGCCACGCGAACTCTCCGCAGACGTGCTGCTGGTCGACTTCAACGACCGGATGCTCGCCGACGCGAAGGGTGACAAGCTGACCCGCGCGCTGATCGCCAGGGGCCTGGCGCCGAGCTGCTACCCGGACAACGACAAGGAGGGCGGGGGGAGCCACGACATCCCCGCCCAGAGCATCGCCGTGAGCTGGGCCCTCCACGACTCCCAGCTCCAACCGCTGCAGGAGAAGGGCACCAGCCGGTACGCGCTCGAAACCTGGGCGGAGGCCGACCTCGCGTGGCAGAAGCTGATGGCGCTGCCGCCGGCCGAGCAGCGCTCGCGGATCGTCGAGCTGCACGCCGCCGCGCTCTCCTGCGAGGGGTACAAGCAGGTTCCGAAGCTGGCCGGGGGAGCGTCGCGATGAGGTGGCTGATGCTGTACGCGCGTTCACGGCAGGTGTCCACGTCGGCCGCCGCGGTCGCGCTCACCGCGCTGGTGGTGTGGGCCTTCAACCGGGGCGGCGGCACGGGGGCGATGGACGCGGACGCGATCAACCCGATCGTGTACTTCGTGCTCGCCGCGGGCGTGGCGGCCGGCTCCGTCGGGCTCGGCGGGCAGGACGCCGCACTGGACAGGACGGCCGCGATCCGGTGGGCGCCCCGCCGGGCGGCGCACGCGCTGCTGATCGGCGTGGTCGCGGGTGCGGCGCTGCTGGCGGTCCAGGCGGTGGGGCCGAGGTTCGCCCCCACCGAGGTCGTCGTCCGGGACACCGCGGGCCTGGCCGGCCTGGCCGCGTTCGGGGCGGTGGTGTGCGGGGCGCACCTCGCCTGGACCCTGCCGACCGCCTGGCTCGCGTTCGCCGTCCTCTCCCCGCCGCTGCCGCCCAACACCGTGGGGAAGGCGTTCGGTTGGATGTCCTACCCCCCTGGCACGGAGGCGTCCACCTGGACGGCGGTGGGCCTGCTGGTGACCGGCGCCGGGGTCTACGCCCTGGTGGGGCCGCGCAGGTAACTGGCCCGCCCCGCGCTCCGCTCCCCCTCTGCGAGTTGGGGGAGCGGGGCGTTCTGCTGGGGGCTGTCAGTCGCGGCTGCCCAGGGTGTCGCGCGAGACCTGCCAGAGCAGGGCGGCCGCCTCGGGGTCGAGGGCGTACTCGGCGACGCCGGTGCGGGCACTGAGTTCGCCGCGGACGGCTTCGTTGCAGTCCTCGAAGTAGCGGCCGCTGACGCCCGCCAGCAGCGGCGAGGCCGCGAGCAGGACGGACGTCGCCGCGCCCTGCTCGGTGGTCTTCCACAGCAGTTCCGCGCCGTTGGCGGCCTGGGCGCGCAGCCGGTCGAGCTCCTCCTCGGAGACGTGGCGCTGGAGGGCGGTGCGGATGCCGCCGGGCATCAGGGCGTTGACGGTGATACCGTCCGCCGCCCAGCGCTTGGCGGCCTCGACCGCGAACAGGACGTTGGCGGTCTTGGACTGGCCGTAGGCGGACCAGGGCTCGTAGGCGCGCTCGCGGAAGTGGATGTCCTCGAAGACGACGGGGGAGCGGTGGTGGGCGCTGGAGCTGACGGCCACGACGCGGGCGCCGCCGTCCCGGACCAGGGCCGCGTGCAGGCCGGTGGCCAGCGCGAAGTGCCCGAGGTGGTTGGTGGCGAACTGGAGCTCCCAGCCCTCCGGCGTGCGGACCTCGGGCGAGGCCATCACGCCGGCGTTGTTGACCAGGATGTGCAGGGGCCCGTCCCAGGCGGCGACGAACGCGGCGACGGAGGCCTGGTCGGCCAGGTCCAGCGGGGCGACCCGGAGGTCCTTGTTGCCGGTGGTCGCGGTGATGTCCTCGGCGGTGCGGGCGCCGGCGTCGAGGTTGCGGACCGCGAGGGTGACCTGCGCGCCGGCCGAGGCGAGGGCGCGTGCGGTCTCGACGCCGATGCCGGAGGCGCCGCCGGTGACGACGGCGCGGCGGCCGGTCAGGTCGACGCCGGAGATGACCTCGGCGGCGGTGGACTCGGCGCCGAAGGGGGAGGTGAGGCGCGGGGCGCTGGCGTTCATGATCATTTCCCGTCTGGTTGGGTGACCGGAGCTGGGGGTGCGCGGGAGGGTGCGGCCGGTAGAGTGGAAACCGGAGGGCCCTCCGCATGTCTCCAGGTTAAGCGGAGGATCCTCCGCTTGCAACCCGAGGAGGACCAGCCGTGACCACCGCCGACCCCCGGCCGCTGCGCGCCGACGCGCGCCGCAACCGCGACCGACTGATCGAAGTGGCCGCACGGGCCTTCGCCCAGGACGGACCGGACGCGACGCTCGGAGCGATCGCCAAGGAGGCCGGCGTGGGCATCGGCACCCTCTACCGGCACTTCGCCACCCGCGAGGAACTCGTCGACGCGGCCTACCGCAGCGAACTCGCCAAGCTGTGCGACTCCGCCGCGGAGCTCCTGGCCAGTAGGGGGCCCGACGCCGCGCTGCGCGCCTGGATGGACGGCTTCGTCCGCTACATGACGACCAAGCGCGGGATGTCCGACGCGCTGCGCGCGCTCATAGCCTCCGGCGGCGACCCCTTCTCGCACAGCCGCGCGATGCTGACCGCCGCGATCACCCGACTCCTGCGGGCCGGGGCCGAGTCGGGCGTGCTGCGCGCCGACGTCGAACCGGAGGACGTGCTGTTCAGCCTCAGCGGCCTGTCCATGGCCGCGACGACCCCCGAGCACCACGCCCGGATGGAACGCCTCCTCGACCTCCTGATGGACGGCCTGCGCTACCACTCCGCCTCCGGGCGGGACCTCGGCTGAGAAGAACGACCGAAGGGCGCCAACCGTACGCGGCTGGCGCCCTTCGTCCTTCGTCGTGACTGCGGCCTGGTGCGGCCGGGGTCAGAGGAGCTGGAAGGTCCACTCCTGCTTCCAGCCGCCCTCGCAGCTCCACACCCCGAGCTGCTTGAAGTCGGAGTCGTGGGTGAGGCAGTTGTCGTCGTCGATCTGGACCCGGTACTTGCCGTTGCCGAGGCCGACGAACTGCCACTTCTGGTTGGAGGTGCCGCCCCACGCCTGCTGCTCGGCGACGTAGGTGTCGGGGTTCTCGGTGAGGTTGTACCCGAGGTCGTTGACGATCCGGTAGCGGTCCCCGCCCAGCGGCTTGATCGTCCAGGTGGACCCCTTGTACCCCAGGATCCCGCCCACGATCGGCGCACCCCAGGTCGAGGTCTCGGTGGGGGCCGACGCGCCCAGGCCGTTGGAGAGCTTCAGGAACAGCGGCCGCTCGGTCGGGACGGTCGGCTTGGTGTCCGGCTTCGGCTTGGGGTCCGGCTTGGGCTTCGGGTCCGGCTTCGTCGGGGTGGTCGGGTCGGTCGGGGTGATCACGCCGCCGGAGGTGGACTCCAGCACCCACGCCTGCTGCCAGCCCGACTTGCACGTCCACACGCCGAGCTGCTTGAAGTCGGCGTCGTGCGCGAGGCAGTCGTCGTCGGAGATCCGGATCTGGTACTTGCCGTTGCCGACTCCGACGAGCTCCCACTTCTGCTGGGAGGAGTTGCTCCACGGCTGGAGTTCAGCCATGTAGTTGCCGTTCTCGGTGAGTTCCAGCCCGTACGAGCTGGTGATCCGGTAGCGACCGCCGCCGACCGAGGTGAGCTTCCACTTGGACTCGTTGCCACCCCGGAGGCCGGGGACGACCGACGCGCCGGCGGAGCCGCTGACCGGGACGGCGCCCAGACCGTTGTCGAGCTTCAGGTACACGTCGGCGCCGTTGTTGCCGCCGCCTCCGCCGGGCGTGGGCGGGTTGGTGGTCGGCGGGGTGCCGTCCCAGGCCCAGTTCTGGTTGGGCGCGTCACGCCGGTCCTCGGAGCCGCAGGCCCAGGCCGCCACGGTGCTGCCGTTGGAGGTCCGGCCGTTGAAGTCGTCGATGCAGACGTCCTTGGACCGGTCGTCCATGTCCGTCATGTGCCGGAAACCGCCGCTGGCCGACATGTTCCAGCGCTGACCGGGGATCTCCAGGCAGTCCCAGACCTGGAGCTTGGTCCCGTTCGCGGCCTTGTTGGCCTCCAGGTCGAGGCACTTGCCGTTGGCCGCCTGGAGCTTGTACCCGTTGTACGTCCACTTCTGGGCGTCGCTGCCGTTGCACTCCCACATCTGCACGGGGGTGCCGTTCGCGTTGCCGTTGCCGTTGACGTCCAGGCAGGCGTGGTAGCCGGGGCTGGAGTCGGGGGTCAGGCTGCCGGTCCTGGTGCCGTAGCCGGACCGCGCGGGGAAGTGGATGCTGCGCACGTCGCCGTCGCACTTGTACGGCCGCGCGGTGCCCGCCCGGCAGGTCCACGGCTCCTTCTTGACGGTGTCGCCGTCATTGCCGATGAACGCCCAGTTCATGTACCCGCCGTCGCCGCGGTTGCGGAGGGTCGAGTCCCCCTGGAAAACCCAGATCCGGAATATGTCGTAGCCGGAGGGCTCCTTCTTCTCCTTGTCCATGAAATGGTTGAGCTTGTAGGTGGTGTCGATCAACACCCCCTTCATGTCGGACTTGTACTCGTTCTTGAACCACTCGGTGTCGTACAGGTCGGTGCCCACGGTCTTGAACACCATGACGTTGAACCCGGGAAACTTCGCGCTCAACTTCGACGCGGTGCTCTGGGTGAACTCCGCGTTGTCCAGCTTGTTGAGGTTGGCGGCGTTGCGCATGAGCCTGATCGTGTCGAAGGCGGAGCTGATCAGCGCGGTCATGCAGTTGCCGCCGCCCGGCGAGGCCGGGGTTCCACAGGTCTTGTCCGCGTGGAGGGGCGGCTCCGGCGCGGCCTGGGCCTGTGCGGTCAGGCCGGAGACCATGGCGACTGCGGCGATCCCGCAGGCCAGGGCGCGTTTGAGGCGGGACAGGGGTTTCATATCGGATTCATCTTTCTGGTCGGCAAGGATGGATCGTAGGTTCCGGAATCCTCCGTCTCGCGACTCCATACGGAATCCATATGGCGAGCCGGGAGGTCTTGACGCCTTTTTATGTGCCGTCCCGGATGAGTGGACTCCGCGGACCGAATTCAATGCCGGTGGCCGGCCTTCGAAAGGTCAAGGGACAGCTCTGGGAAGGTCAAGTCAGCGGCCCCGTACGGCTCTTCGGGGAGTCGGTCGACCAGTGCCGGTTTGCCGAACGGCAGATGCCTGACGATCCGTCATGTGCTGGGGGGTGTACCGCTCCTCCGCCGTGCGTAGGCTCGGCCCGTGCAGACCGAACTGGTGCCTGACACGCGTCGCCGCCGCGCGGTGTGTGCGGCGGCGACGGCAGTGGTCGCGGCCCCGGCGGCGATCGCCCCACCGAGTGCGTGGACCGGGGCCGTCGTCGCCGCCGCGGCGATGGCGACCGCGATCCTGCGCCGGCCGCTGGGCCCGGTCGCCCCCGTCCTGGCGGCCGGCCTGGTCGCGGGGCTCTCGCTCGTCACGGACGCCGTCCATCCCGGACCGCAGGGATTGGTACTGTCGTGGCTCCCGGTCGAGTTCGTGGCCATGCTGGTGCTGGCCGGGAGGGTGATCCGGCGGGCGCCGGTCCGCCAAGCCGCCCTGGTCGGTTCGGCGTTGGCGCTCGCGCTGATGGCGCTCCCGCTGCGCTTCACGCGCCTGCTGCCGCAGGCGGTCCTCGAACCGTCGGTGGTCGCCGTCGCCATGGCGATGTTCCCGGTGGCCTGCGCCGTCGGCGTCGGGCTCTACCTGCGGGGCCAGGACAACCAGCGGGCCCGCGCCGTCCAGCGGGCCCGCCGGGAGCAGCGGCTCGACGTGGGCAGGGATCTCCACGACTTCGTCGCCCACGAGTTGACCGGGATCCTGCTGGAGGTCCAGGCCGCCCAGGTCAGCGCCTATGACGAAGAGGAGAACAGCGAGCTCCTGTCCCGCCTGGAGGCGGCCGGTCTGCGGGCGCTGGACTCGATGGACCACACCCTGCAGACCCTGCGCGACCCGGAGGCGCCCGCGCTCGCCGAACCGCCGCCGACCAAGGTCCACGGCCTCGCCGACCTCCCGGAGATGGTCGACCGCTTCCTGGCGTCCGGCACGACCGGCGGCTCCCTCGAACTGGAGCCGGGCCTGGCGGGGACCGCCCCGCACGCGATCCAGGACGCGGCCTACCGCGTCGTCCTGGAGGCGCTGACCAACGTCCGTCGGCACGCCCCGAGCGCGGGCCGGCTGGAGGTGGAGGTGGTTGGCGTCCCGGGCCCCGCCCTGCGGGTCACCGTCACCGACAGCGGGCGGCAGGGCGGCCTCGGTGGCCCAGGCGGTCTGCCGGCCCGCCGCCCCGGCGGTGGGGGCACCGGCCTGGCCGGCTTGTCCGAGCGGATCGGCGCCCTCGGCGGGGACCTGTCCGCCGGCCCGCACGCCCGCGGCTGGCGCGTCCGCGGGGTGCTGCCGCTGCGACTCGACCGGAGGGGGCGGGGCTGACGGGCGGGGGCTGACGGGTTCAGACGGCCTTGGGCTGACGGGTTTCGACGGCCCGGAGACTGCCCGCCGTCCGTCGGTGGGTGGGGTCTAGGGTGTGAGCTGCGGCCACGCCGGTGGGCACCGGTGGCCGCACCGGCGTTTCCATCGCCAGTGCCATGGCGATCAACGTGGACACAGAAGGTGGGAGGACACGCGAAGTGTCAACAACGCCAGAGTTCCGTGGCTTTGACCTGGTACGGCGTGGCTACGAGCGCCAGCAAGTCGACCGCTACCTCAGCGCCCTGTCCGAAGCCGGTTCACCGCCGCCCCCGCCGGCGTTCGAGATCGTGCGGCGCGGCTACGACCGCGAGCAGGTCGACGCGCGCATCGCGGACCTCCTGCGCGGCAGGGGCACCAAGGGCTAGATCAGTCGGGCTAGATCAGGCGGGCTGGGTTCTCGGCAGGTCGGTTGAGACCAGTTCGGCAGCGCGTATGGGGTCGCCGTCCGCGCGGGTGAGCAGCGCCTCGATGTCGTAGCCCGTTGCCTCCGAGGCGGCGTGGATGCCGAGGAAACGGCCCCAGCCGCAGCGTTCCATCGAGACGGCGGCGTCCAGGTCGGGGCGGAGCCGGTGGAGCGTGCAGACCAGTTCCCAGGCGAAGGCGTCCAGGCGGGCCCGCCGCACCGGGTTGCAGGCGTTCACGGCGTCGGTGGTCCAGTCGTCGCCGGGCTCGTACTCCGGGAGGGGCGGCAGGAGTTGGGGGGCGCCCGTGATCGGCTCCGCGCTGAAGGTGAGGGCGTGTGCGCCCTCGGGGTTGCCGACCAGTTCGGCGAGGAGCGGGACGACGCGGGGGTCGTGCCGACTGGCCAGTCCGTGGAGTGCTTCCATGCGGGTCTCGTCGTGCTCGTCGGCCGTCCGCTCCCAGAGCGCGGCCCGGATCGCGGGGCTGTCCGCCCCGGATTGGACGCCGAGGGTGAACGTCGCCCAGTCGCGGACGTGCGGGTTCTGGTCCTGGGTCAGCCCGATGAGGGTGTGGATGTCCGGCCCGTCCGGCAGGCCGGTGAGGACCTCGGCGAACGAGCGGGCCACCTGCTCGCGGACCTCGGCGTCAGGGTGCCCGGCGAGGGTGACGAGGACGGGGACGGCGCGCGGGTCGTGCGTCTGCTCGATCGCGCGTGCCAGGGAGCGCAGCACGTGCTCGTCGGTTTCCCGCTGGGCGAGGGCGACGAGTGCGGTGGCCGTTTCGGTGCGGACTGCCTCGTGGTGGTAGTTGGTGTCGCGCAGCAGGTCGCAGCCTGTCGCGCGCTCGATCGGATCGGCGGAGCCGATGAGCTCCAGGCCGAGCGGCAGCGCCGCCTCGTCGGCGGACGCGCGCCACAGCAGCGGTGCGTACTCGTCCCAGCCGTCGTGGTCGTCCGGGTCGTCCGAGGCGATGATGGCGCGCATTGCCGACAGTGCCCGCGTGACCAGCTCCGCCACGGTGTCCGTTTCCATGCGGGCATTGTGGTGCACGAAACCGCGAGTGTGCGCGGTAATTGTCGGCCCGACCGCGCTTCCGGTCCACGGACGCGTCGACGCCGGCGGGCGTGTGCGGGTGCCGTAGGAGTGACCCCGGAAAGGATCTTGACGTGGTCATGAGCAGGGGTGATCATAGCGGAGCACTGCGCAACGCTGATGCGCGAGAAGGTCGTTGAAGGCGTTCGGCCCGAGGCGTCAGTGGCGGTCCAGTAGCCCGTCGTGTTCGGGTGTGCCGGTCGGGGCGTTTGCTCGGGCGGCCGGAGTGCAGTCCGGGGATTTCCCGGACAGGACCCATCCCTTTCGAAGGGTCGGCGGTGCGGAAGCCGGCCGGGCGCGGATTCGGCCTTGATGAAAGGGAGTTGGTGGACGTTGCGAGGCTGTGGGTCCGCTGGTGTCGATCGGTTCTCCCGGTTGGGGCCTTCGCGGTGAGACGGTTCGGCAATGACCGGGCTGCGGCTGCCGACTCCCAGGTGGCGCCGATGCTGCTCGCCGCGGCCCGGAACAACTCGTCCTGGTGCGAGGCGATGTGTCGGGCGCACGGGTTCTCCGGAGAACTCTCCGACGTCGCGTGGGTGAATCTGAAGAAGAGCCTCACGTACTACCCGAATCTGGTGATTCTGAGCCCGTCGATGTCCGGCTCGGAGGTTCTCGACGTCCTGCGGGAGGCACCGCTGGGGCCGCTTTTCGTCAAGGACAGTTTCGCCAACGCCGATCTCCTCCCGGGGAACTATCGAATTCTCATCGAGGCGGAGTGGATCCATCGGCCGGCTGCGGTCGCGGCCTCGGTGCCGGTGGCGTCACGGGGCGGCGCCGACCAGCGGTGGCGGCGTATCACCGGTGCCGATGAGTTGCGCACGTGGGAGCGGGCATGGGCGGGCGGCGACACATCGGTGAACACGTTCCCAGAAACCCTTCTGCTCGATGACGACGTGATCTTCCTCGGGGGATTCTCGGGCGACAGCCTGGTGGCGGGAGCCGTGCTTCACCTGAGCCATGGTGTGGCGGGGGTGACGAACGTCTTCGGCCCCCCGGGGGAATCCGCCCGGACATGGGCCGGTCTCGTCTCCTGTGCTCACGAAGAGGCGCCGGGAGTCGACCTGGTCGGATATGAGCGGGACGCGGAGCTGGCGGCCGCCGAGGAAAACGGATTCGCGCCGCTGGGGCCGGTTCGGATATGGCAGCAGATGGCCGGAAGCCAATAAATACCTGCCCGTCCCGCGCGGAGGGGTGCAGAAGAATTCCGAAGAAGTCCAGGGGGAGATCAGGAATGAACTTAGCAACCGCAAGAGAACTTGGCGCCGCGCGCAGAACCCTGCGTTTCACCATCCGCTATCTCAGCTATCCGATCCTCATGGTGCTGACACTCGGGGCGTCCATCACCCTGGTCGACACCTCGTTCCCGCAGTGGGCCATCGTGCCGATGGTCACCCTCTTCGCCTCGGTGTACGTGGCCGTCCTGGAGCGGGTCCAGCCGTTCTACGAGGGCTGGAACCGCTCGCGCAAGGACGTCGTGTCGGACGCCACCTCCAGTCTGGTGGCCCTGCTGGTGGTCGCCCGGCTGATCGAGCCGCTGTTCCTCTCGGTCCTGTTCGCCGGATCCGTCCTGCTGTCCGAAGAGCTGGACAGCACGTTGTGGCCGACGAGTTGGCCTCCCGTCGCCCAGGCCGCACTGGCGCTCCTGGTGGGAGAGTTCTTCTACTACTGGATGCATCGCTGGATTCACGGTTCGCGGGTCTTCTGGCGCTTCCACGCGGTGCACCACAGCTCGGAGCGGCTCTACTGGCTCAACTCCGCCCGGTTCCACCCCATTGACTTCTTCCTCGACGACGTGGCGATCGTCTTCCCGCTGGCCCTGACCGGGTGGACGCTGCACAGCATCTCCGGCCTGATCATCCTTCTCACCTTCTACAACTGCCACGGCGTCACCATGCACTCCAACATGGACGTCCGGCTGGGCCCGCTGAACTACCTGGTGCCCGGACCGGAAGGGCACCGTTGGCACCACTCAAGGGACCTGCGCGAAGCCAACAAGAACTTCGGCGGCAAGGTCGTCCTGTGGGATCTGCTGTTCGGGACCTTCTACCTGCCCGGTGACCGGATGCCGCCCGAGGACATCGGCCTGGCCGACCAGGTCCGCCTGCCGGACTCCTACCTCGGCCTGCTGCTGGCTCCGTTCCGCTGGTCCAAGCTCCCGCTGCGCAAGCCCGAACCGGCATCCGGCGCCGTCCTGGTCGAGGAAAAGGCGGGCAGCGTCTGATCCTGCGCCGGGGCTGCGCAGGAAGTCGGGCCGGCCGACTTCCTGCGCAGTGGGGCGTTGGGCGGGCTGAGCCGGTCCCTGGTGGAGGCTGTTCGCGCTACTCGATCGACACCGGAGCTCGTTGTTGTCGCGTGTGGCGGGCGGACCTCAACTCCTGACGGCCTCTGCGATCTGCAGGGCGGCCTGGGCGGGCGTGAGGTGCGTGGTGTCGACGACCTCGGCCTCGGCGTGCAACCAGGTACGGGCCGCTTCGGCGTAGGGCTCAAGGTGGTTGAGGCGGAACCGGGAGTTGGGGCCGACCACAGTGTCCCCCGCGATGCGGCCGCGGAGGGTCTCCTGGTCGGCGTGGAGTACGAAGTGCCGTACCGGAATGGCGTGTTGGGCGAGGCCCGTGCTGATCTCACGCCAGTACTGCTCGACCAGGACGGTCATCGGCATCACCAGAGTCCCGCCGGTGTAGTCGAGCACGTGGCGGGCGGTCTCGACTACGAGTGGCCGCCACGGCGGCCAGTGCTGGAAGTTGTCCGTCCCGGGCAGGCCCGGCGTGATGTCCATGAGTGTCTCGCCGACCTTCTCGGCGTCGAACACCCGGGAGTCGGGGATCAGTTGCTGCACGAGTGCACTGGTCGTCGTCTTGCCTGCGCCGTGGGTGCCGTTGAGCCATACGATCATGGGCTCGACGTTAGCGGTGCGCGGGCCACAGGAACGGGCACATGTGACTGTCAGCGCTAGTCGGCGGATGCCCCGTCCCAAATGATCTGGTCTGCGGGAAGGACTTTGACCTGTGGCGACCAGATCGGTTGAGGCGCTGAGGTGCCGAAAATCTCAAGCGAGCTGGTCCCGGAAGCTGGGATGCAAGGTGTTGTCTCAGTTCATCTGGTCCGGCGACGGTCGAGGGCGATCTACGACCTGCGCGTTCGCCTCGCCGTGGTCGCGCTAGCTGTCACCAAGTGGTCGAGATTGTTGTCACCTGCCTCGCCTGGTCACGGCGGTTGTCACCGCCCGGGGCGGCGACCGGCTGGTCAAGGCCGGCGCTCCGACCTGGCGGGTGACGACCGCCGTGCGCATCACCAGAGCACTACGCCGGTCTGACGGCGTTGGTCCGAAAAAACCGGTTGCGGGGGAGCGCCGCCCCAGATCACGATGTGCGGCATGTACCTGTGCTGACGACTGCCACGTAGCAACTCACCCCTACGCGATCGACCTCTGCGCCGGGCCACCGGCCGCGCGTTGAGGCGATGACACGCGCGCTCACGCGATCGACCGCCCTCGGCGCTCGGCCATGTGGCCATGCGGCCATGTCCCGAGGCGATGAGACGCGCTGTCGCGAGTTGCCACGGAGAGGCACGACCTGTTGCGCGATCGACCTCGGGACGCCCGCCATGCGGCCACCCGCCCCGAGGCGATGACACGCGCCCTCGTGAGCACTCATCAGATCCCAGGAACCCCGGCCGATCCAGCCGATCCGGCCTGCGCGCGTTCCTGCTGAACCAGGAAACAGACCACCATGCATACCGAACGCAAGGCCCGTTGGGCCGTGCGCCAGTCCGCGCTGCCCACCGTCGTCCGCAGTTGCCCGGACTGCTCCAGCACGCGGCACCGGCCCTCGGGCAAGATCCGTGTAAACGCCAACGGCAAGCTCCTCGACGTCTGGCTGCTGCTCAGCTGCGCGGGCTGCGACCGGACCTCGAAGGTGCCCGTCCACGAGCGCGTCCACACGTCGTCGCTGGAACCCGCCCGCAGGGAGGCGTACGAGAACAACGACCTCGCCGTGGTGCGGGAACTGACGATGAGTGCGTCGCTCGCCGCCAAGAACGACTACAGCCTGGACTGGAGCGGCACCTGGGAGCTGGAGGCACGCACGCCGCTCCACGCGATCGACGATCCGACCCCGCTGACAGTGCTGGTGAGCTTCGAGCTGCCGGTCCCGGTCCGGGTCGAACGCCTGCTCATGTCCGGCCTCGGCCTCAGCCGCAGCCGGGTCCGCCGGATGGTCGCGGACGGCCGCATCCGCCTGCCGCTCGCCCCGGACGCCAAGGCCCGCCGCGACTTCGAGCTGACGGTCCACGCTCCGGCGGCGACCCTGGCTCAGCTCGCGGCTCCGGTCGCGGCGACGCGGCGGGAGGCGGTGCGCGAACTCGGCGCCGCCAGCGCCGTCGAGGCGCCGCCGCGCCTGTCGCGCGCGGTGTCCGGGGCGTAGGCCGACGGCTCGGTGCGGGGCGGTACCCGCGCGCGGCTCACGGACTCGCCGTTCGTGAGCCGCGCGGCGGGCTCCCGCGTGGTGGGTCCAGCCTCCTCCGACGACGCAGTCCGGGGTGCCGCAACGGTGGCGGCAGGCGGTGATCGGAGCGTGACCGGCACCCCGAGCGTCCCCAGGCCCGACGGCAGGATCGTCGCCATCGACGCAGGTCACCAGGCTGTGTGCTTCTACCGTCACTACCCGCAGCCGGTGGCCGCGGTGTGGCGGCACCTGTCGCGCCCGGCACTGCTGCGGCGCTGGCTGGCTGCCGCCGGCCGGTTGGATCCGGCGGAGGGCGGCGCGGTGGTGCTCCGCTGGCTGGCCACCGATCCCGACGGCCTCACCGTGATCGCCTCCGGCGCCGTCACGGCCTACGATCCGCCGACCCTGTTGGAGCTGGACCTCGATGCCGCCCGCGCGCTCGTCTCCGGTTCCGCCGACGCGGAGCTGTTCCTGTACTCCCGAGACCAGCACCTGTTCGCAGACAGCTCGTTCCTCGACGCGCGGTGAGGCGTCTCGCGATCCGCCGGCTGTTCGGGGCGCCCGCAACGGCCGGCGCGAGAGGCCATTTTGGCGGGGAAAACGCAACTTCGACAGGGGTCGCGGAGGCGGCTATCTTCACCTGGTCCTCGGCGATCGCCCACGGTCGTACGGGAGTTCCTTCGAGCTGAGCCGCCCGCGACCGGGCCCGCACCAGGCACCCCCAACCAGGGAGAGACGCATGCCTCATCTTGCGCTGTACACGTTCGGCGTCCTGAAGTCACCTCTCGCCGATCCCTCACCTCTCACGCGCGAACTCCACGACACCGGCGAGGCCGTCTACCGGAAGATCAGCGAGCACCCCGGGTACCTCGCCCATGCCGAAGCGGCAGACGGCGGCCGGGGCACGCACTTCGACTTGGACTGGGGCGCATGGGGGGAGTTCGCCGTACCGGCCTGGTACGGCAAGGGCTGCACGGCGGAAACCACTGCCCTGGCCGCGACCCTCTCCCTCTGGACCGACCTGCGCTCCGCCCTCGACGCCATCTACACCGGTCTGCACCGTGAGGCGCTGAACAGGCGTTACGACTGGTTCGAGAGGACAGGACGCCCGGCTTACGTGTTCTGGTGGGTCTCCGACGGCGTGATACCCGTCTGGCAGGACGGGGTTTCGAGGCTGGAACACCTCCACGACCACGGCTCCGCGCCGCACGCCTTCACCTTCCACCACGCGTTCGCCCCGGACGGAACTCCGGCCAGGGTCGAAGGCATCGGGCCGAAGAGCGACCAGGTCCGCTGACAAGGAAGCCTCAACGACCAGTTGGTGGAAGTGGAGGCGGTGGCCGTGCTGCCGTGAACCCGTACTCCTGCGGACATAGGGGGATAACCCCACCCAAGACCGGGTGGGTAGCAGCATCGTCGCAGGTGGTTTGTTCCGGAGAGGGTGGGGGTAACGGCGCGATCCGCCGTTTCCCTCGACGAACAACCGGAGTTGACACATGCGCAAGCAGGCGCGGCAGACCGTCCATCCGTCCCGGCACCGGAAGGTCCTGGTGGCCGCCATGGCCGTCGGTGCCCTGGCGACGGGGGTGCTGGCCCCGACCGCGGCGTTCGCGGCGCCGAAGCCGGACATCGTCCAGCAGGGCCTCGACGCGCTGGTGCGGGACGACGGCATTCCCGGCGCGCTGGCGAGCGTCGAGAAGGGGCACGGCCGCGCCCGCAACTACACCGCCGGGGTGGGTGACCTGGCCACCAAGGCGAAGGTCCCGGTCGACGGCCAGGTGCGGATGGGCAGCAACACCAAGACGTTCACGGCGACGGTCGTGCTGCAACTGGTCGGAGAGGGGAAGATCGACCTCGACGGGCCCGTCGAGACCTACCTGCCGGGCCTCCTCCGCGGGGACGGCATCGACGGGCGAAAGATCACCGTCCGTCAGCTCCTCCAGCACACCAGCGGGCTCCCGGACTACCTCAAGGGCGATGTCCCGCCCCGCTACTACGAGCCGCGCGACCTCCTCGACACCGCACTGAAGTTCAAGGCCGACTTCGCCCCGGGCGACCGGTCCAAGTACAGCAACACGAACTACATCGTGGCCGGACTGATCGTCCAACGGGTCACCGGCCGCCCGCTCGCGGCGGAGATCGACCGCCGCATCGTCAAGCGCATCGGCCTGCGCCACACCTACTTCCCCGCCCCCGGCGACGTGACCATCCGCGAGCCGCACCCCAAGGGCTACTACCGGGACACCCCGGACGCGCCGCTGGGCGACGTCACGGAGACGGACCCGTCCTTCGGCTGGGCAGCTGGTCAGATGATCTCCACCAACTCCGACCTCAACCGGTTCTTCTCCGAACTGCTCCACGGCGACCTGCTCCGGCCCGCCCAGCTCGCCGAGATGAAGAAGACCGTCCCCGCCGACTACCTCGGCCCCGGCGCCGCTTACGGGCTCGGCCTCGTGAGCAAGCCCCTGCCCTGTGGCGGCGGGCTCTACTGGGGCCACGGTGGCAGTTTCCCGGGCTACGAGACCCGGGGCGGCGTCACGGAGGACGGCAGCGCTGCGGCGAACATCGCCGTGACGAACCGGCCGGCCGACCCGGCGGCCATGAAGCACGTCGAGGGCCTGGTGGAAGCCGCCCTCTGCCGCTGAGGCCGCTGGGGCCGCTGAGGCCGCTGGGGCCGCGGACGTCCCGGCGCCGAGGCCGCCCGGCGCACTTCGGTGCCGGGCGGCCCCGGTTTGTTGGCTATCTTCCGGCCTCGAATGGGCCAGGGGCGCGGTAGCTGGACTCTTGCCAGTTGGTGTCGGCCGGCTGGGGTCCCGTTGTTTGGCGCAGGAAGTCGGGCTGGCCGACTTCCTGCGCTGTGGTGTGTCCAGATGAATGAGTCCAAGGGGTGTCGGCGGCTGTCCGGTCGAAGTCGGGGTTCTGCATCCTCCGCGCGGGGGAGTCGAGTTGGACCTTGCGCATGATTCGGCGGGGCGGACCGCGAGACAGCATGGGGCCATGGTCACGTTTGGGACACCGACAGCCGCTGCCGCCTCCGAGAGTCGGTCTCCTGCCCGTTGGGTGGTCCGAGTCGCGCACATTGCGGCACTCACCGCTGTGCCGTCCGGGATCTGGCGGATCGCGATGGGGGTCGGCATGCCGGTGGGGTTCAACACCACGGGATTGGACATCCCCGGCTGGTTCAGCGTCATGTGCATCGCGATGAGCCTGGGCGCCGAAGGGCTCACGTTGCTCACCCTCGGGCTGGTCAAGCCCTGGGGCGAGGTGGTGCCGGGCTGGATCCCGCTGATCGGGGGGAAGCGTGTCGCGCCGCTGGCGGCGGTGATTCCGGCGTTGCTCGGTGCGGCCGTTGTGATGCTGTTGACGATCCCCCGGGCGGGCGGCTTCGGAGGGGCGCAGGGAGCCCCGACCGGGGCGGCACTCGTCGTGATGGACGCCTGTTACGCCCCACTGCTGCTGTGGGGGCCGCTGCTCGCGGTCGTCACGATCTCCTACTACCGGCGGCGCCTGGACTGAGCAGGCGCAGTCAGCCTCGCTGCGGCCGACCCGGATCCCTTGGACTCATTCATGTAGAGGTGCGGTAGCTGGACTTCTTCCAGTTGGTGTCGGCCGGCTGGGGTCCCGTTGGTTTGGCGCAGGAAGTCGGGCTGGCCGACTTCCTGCGCTGTGGTGTGTCCAGGGCGTGTTTCGTAGCCGACGGAGCCCGGAGCCGAACGGACGGGACGTCAGCGCATGCCGCCGGAAGCGAGGATGACATCCCCGGTGATCCAGCGCGCGCCGTCGGAAGCCAGGAAAGCCACCAGCGGGCCGTAGTCGTCCGGGGTGCCCGTTCGGCCCAGCGGGGTGCCGGCGATCGCCTGTGCTTCCTGGGCCGAGCCGGGGAATCCCATGGCCCTGGTGCCCTCGGTGTCCGACGGTCCGGGCATGATCGCGTTGACCCGGATGCCGCGCGGGCCCAGCTCCTTGGCCGCAACGATGGTGAACGCGTTGACAGCGCTCTTGGACGCGACATAGAGCGAGGCGTACGGCGGGAGGGTGAGTGTGCCGGCCGTCGAGATGTTGATGATCGAAGCGGCGCCGATGTCGTCCTGCGCGGCCAGGGCCTGCGTAGTGAGGATCGTGCCCAGGACGTTCGTGGTCATCTCGCGCTGGAACTCCTCTTCGGTGATGCCCGACAGTGGCGCGAAGGCGGCGACGGCCGCGTTGTTCACGAGCACGTCGACCGGTCCGTACTCCTCGCGCGCCCGATCGAACAGATGGCGCACTTCGTCGCTGCGGGCCACGTCGGCCCGGACCGCGATCGCCCGGCCGCCCTCGGCGGTGATGCCCGCGACGACCCGCTCGGCGCCCTTCGCATCCTCCCGGTAGTTCACCACGACGGCTGCGCCGGTCCCGGCCAGCGCCTTGGCGATCCCCGCGCCCAGGCCCTTCGATGCGCCCGTGACGATCGCCGTACGTGCGTTGCTGCTGCTCACAGTGGCTCCTCGAACGTTGGTGCTTACGAGGTCACCGTAGGAAAGGCCATTACTGCTGGGAAGTACCTACTTTTTTGTAAGCTCCTGCTGTGATGGAAACTCAGCAGGTCGCGACAGCCGCCCGGCTCCTGGCCCACGACACCTTCGACAACAAGTGCGTGCTCAGGCCGATCATGGACCAGACGACAAGTCGTTGGGCGACACTGATCATCTCGGCCCTCATCGCCGGCCCGCACCGCTTCGCGCAGCTGCACCAACGAGTCGGTGGCATCAGCCAGAAGATGCTGTCGCAGAACCTCAAGGCACTGGCCCGGGCCGGGCTCGTCGGCCGCCATGTCGCGCCCACCAACCCGCCCCAGGTCACCTACAGCCTGACGGAACTCGGTGTCAGCCTGGCCGGGCCGCTGACCGAACTGATCCAGTGGTTCGGCCGGCACGGAGACGAGCTGCTCGCCGCCCAGGAGCACTACGACAGCCAGCAGGCGTCACCGCGCGAGTAACGGGCCAGCCCCATGGACCGGTTCGGCGGAGTCTCGCGGCAGCACCAGCCGCCCCAGCCGGAGAGCACAGGTCCCGTCCCCGCTTCAACATCCACCACACGCCCGAACAGGCCGGCCGGCTCGACCAAGTCGAGCTGCTCTTCTCCACCCTGACCCGACGTCTACGACGCCGCGGCCAGTTCGCCTCCCGCGACGAACTGGCCGCGGCCATCGACACCTTCGTCCTGGCCTGTGACGAACACGACGCCAAGCCCTACTGCCGGACCTGCGACGGCAGCCCACTCAAAGCCGCATGAACCCCCGAAGGATCAACGCGGCGCTGCACTAGGACTGGAAGAGCACTTCCGGATTGTTCGGCGAGGGGCCGTCCAGCAGCGGACTGTCGATCCCCTTCAGCGTCTGGTCGAAGAACGCTGCCACGTACTCGCGGGTGATCGCCACCCCGCGTTCCGGGGAGAGGGGCGGCGTCGGGAACCCGGCCTGCTCCAGGAGCAGGTCCAGGTCGGCGAAGCTGAAGTGGTCGGCGCCGGCGACCGTCAGCCACTTCTTGTAGCCGCCGAGGGCGGCCCAGGTCTGCCCCCACGAGGTGTCGTGGCCGCCGACCGAGTGGTAGTCGGCCGTACCCAGCATGAGGAGCGGCCGGTTGATCTGGCCGGGCATCGGGGCCGGGTGGAAGCTGCCGTCCATGTTCACTCCGGCCCGTACTCGCGGGTCGGCGATCATCGTGGCGGCGGCCGCCGCTCCGCCGAGGGAGTGCCCGGCCATGCCGATCTCGTGCTTGTCGATGAGGTGCGCCAGAGGCCACGCGGTATTGCCGTGCGTCAACCGGTCGATCACGAAGGACACGTCCAGCGCGCGGCTGGCGGCGACGGAGTCGAAGTCGAGCGTCTTCGGGTCATCGCAGATCGCGCACGGCGGCGTCTGGCCGTTCGCCAGCGTCTCGCCGCTGTCCTCGTAGGTGTGGCCGACGAGCGCGACGACGTAGCCGTGACTGGCCAGGTCGGTCGCGAGCGAGGTGAGCGTCATGCGCGGGTCCTCGTACGCGGGTGAGAGGACCACCAGCGGATGCTTGCCGCGCTGCGGCCGCGCGCCGTCGAAGGCGTGAGTGGTGACGCCGGAAAGGTTCTGTGGGGTGACGCCGTAGCTCGCCGGCAACTTCCGCCGCTGGATGACTCCGGCTGCCTCGGCGAGGGTCATGTAAGGGGCCGGAGTCCCGGTCCCGGGGACGGCCGGGTAGACCATCGTGACGGTCAGTTGGCGGGGGCCGGATGACGGCACCCACGGGTCGGGACGGCTCTCGTCGGTGAGGTGGATGACGTCCTCGCCGGCGGCGTAGGGGCCGGTCGGCGCGGGGAGCGCGCCTTGGAAGGACCGCGTGGGCGCGGTGGCCGTGGCCGGTGCGGTGTCTAACGCGTGCGTGGCCACCGGTGTGGTCGTGGCGGCGAACCCGGCGCCGGTTCCGGTGACGAGGGCGGCGAGCGCCAACACCGCGACAGCGCTGATACGGCGATTGCGTTTCATGGGATCGACGCTAGGTTCCGCAGCTCCGTATCGAATCAGCCCATGGATGTAGACATTCTGGTGTCGTTCGTAGCCTCCGCGAGGTACCGGAGTCATCCGCCGGGATTATGTCGTGCGGCGCGGGGTTCCCTTCGCCGGCATCGTCGAGTGCCACCCTCGTCTTGGGCTACGACGAACACGACGCCAAGCCCTACCGCTGGACCTACGACGGCAGCCCACTCAAAGCCGCATGAACCCCCGAAGGATCAACGTGGTGCTGCACTAGGCGTGGTGGTCGAACTCGCCGGCTTTGGCGGCTTGGAGGAAGGCGGCGAAGTGGGCGGGGGTGGGGTGGAGGGTGAGGTGGCCCTGGTCGGACTCGCGGAGTTCGACCAGGCCGTCGGCGGTGCGGATCTCCACGCAGTCGCCACCGGATCCGCTGAAGGACGACTTCTGCCAGTTGGTGTCGGTCATTTGGGGTCCCGTCGGTTGTTTGGCGCAGGAAGTCGGGCTGGCAGACTTCCTGCGCCGTGGTGTGTCTAGTACTGCGACCGCATCTGTCGTTACCGCTGGCGTTCGGCGTCGTTGGTATGACTGTGTGCTGACGAGCTGACGGTTGAGCAGGTCGAGTCGTGGTCCGAGGTGATAGTGGGCTTCCATGCCCGCTTCGCGCACCGTTTCGGCAGGCCACCTCATCGTCACACCCCGCCACCACGCCAGCGAGCACCATCTGCGCTGGTCACGCTTCCGCCGACGCAGCCAGGCCCGAGCCCGCCGCTCCCACTGCAAACACCGAGGCCACAACCCCCAGATGCGGTTGCAGTACTAGTCGCCGGGGATGCCGCCTACGGCGGGTACGGCGAGAATGTCGAGGGAAAGGGTGAGGTGACGGGCGGTCATGCCTTTGTCGACGGTGATACCGAATGCGTACCTGTCGATTCTGGTGGTGGCGCGGAACCGGATTCCATCGGCTGTGAATTCCGGCTGCTCGACGGTAAGTTCGATGGGCCGCGTGGTGGCTTTGACGGTCAGCTCTCCGCGCAGGACGTACCCGGTGTCCGTGGACTGGACGGCGTTCGAGGCGAAGGCTATGTGGGGGTGTGCGGCTGTGCCCAGGTACTTGGGTGAGCGCACGACCCTGTCGCGGGTACCGCTGTCGGTCGAGAAGCTGTCGGCATCGATGACAGCCGTGGCCGACGACTGCGTGGGCTCGGCGGCGACGTGCACCTGCCCCGAGGTAAGGTCGAACGTTCCACGCACGGCGCCCAGGCCGAAGAAGTGGCGCGTGGTGAAGGCGATCGTGCTGCGTCCGGCGTCGATGGTGTAGGTGCCGACTGCAAGGGTGGTCGGTCGGTCGTCCGAGGTGTGCGGCACATGAATCCTTAGGCAGGGGCAGTCGGTTCCGCGGTGGGGACGAGGACGGCTGGGAGTGCTCCGTGTCAGAGGCCTCCGGGGCCTGTCCGCCCGGTCGTGGTTCCGTCGTTGCGCAGGCCCACGGGAAGGTCTCTTCGGCGTTTGACGTCGAGTTCCGGTACACGCGTGTCAGGCGCTGCTCCACCCTACTTGCGTTGATGCGCAGTTGCCTGGCGATTTGGAGATCGGTGCAGTCCATCACGGTCAGCTGCGGCGACCCGTCGCTCGGAGCCGGCGGTGGAGGTGCCACCGTCGGCACCCCGAGGCTGTCTCGAAGCGGCCGCGAATAGGCCACCGATTCCAGCTCTGGGTAGGGAGATTCGATAGGACCCGCTCGGCGTCCCGCCGCACTGCGGGGCGCCGAGCCCCGAAATGCAAATCGTCCTACCCGAGGGGCGACTCGACCTGCTCGACCATCAGCTCATCAGCACACAGACATACCAACGAGCCCAACACCACATCCGTCACGCAGATGCGGTTGCAGTACTAGGGTCCGTCTTCAAAGATCAGATCCAGAGCAGGATCGAGGCGATGGTGACGGCGGCATGGTAGGACTCGCGGGTCTTGTCGTAGCGGGTCGC
>NZ_JBHXTQ010000046.1:0-64840 GCF_042677305.1 Kitasatospora sp. NPDC127121
GGGGGGGGGGCCGCCGGGGGGGGGTGCAATTCGCGCCGCGGGGCGCCCCGCGGCGCCCGGTCTGTGCGCCGCCCCGCCCCCCCGGCGGGAGGGCTGGCGGTCCAGGGGCACCCTGGGGAACGCCCTAGAAGAAAACGGCTTAGAAGAAGCTGTCGTCGTCGCCCTCGTAGTAGTTGTTCACGACCACCTCGGGCGTGTCGTCGCTGAACGCCTCGTTGAGCAGCGCGCCGCCGACCAGGCCGGCCGCGCCCGCGCCGATCAGCGCGCCGGTGCCGAAGCGGCGCCCGCCCTGGCCCGGCTGGCCCTGAGCGGGCTGGCCCTGGACCGGCTGCGGATAGCCCTGCTGGACCGGCTGCGGGTAGCCCTGCTGCGGGGTGTAGAACGGCGGCACGGTGGTCTGCACCCGCTGGGCGCAGGCGGCGCAGGTCTCGATCTGGCGCGGCACGCCCCACTGCGGCGACCACAGCACCGGCGTCGAGCCGAGGCCGTGCGAGGGGTCGAAGAAACACGTCACGGGGGAACTCCCTGGTCCTGGCTGGGTCATCGTGGCGGCGGGCGCCACAGCGGGCACGGCGGGCGCCATGGCCGGCGCGGCGGGCACGACCGGAGCCGGCGCGGCGGGCACGGGGGCGGCGGGCGCCGGTTGCAGGACGTCCACCCCGAAGTCGGCGGCGATACCCGCGAGCCCCGACGCGTACCCCTGACCGACGGCCCGGAACTTCCAGTCCGCACCGTGCCGGTAGAGCTCGCCGAACACCATCGCCGTCTCGCTGCCCGCCTCGGCCGCCACGTCGTAGCGGGCCGCCTCGGCGCCGCCGTCCGGGTCGGTGAGCCGGATGTACGCGCCGCGGACCAGGCCGAAGCTCTGGCGCCGCTGCACCGCGTCGTAGACCGCGACCGCGAAGACGATCTTCTCCACCCCGGCCGGGACGTCCGCGAGCCGGACGTCGATCTGCTCCTGGTCGTCGCCGCCACCGGCGCCGCCCTGGTGGCGGACCGAACCGTCCGGACTCTGCAGGTTGTTGAAGAAGACGAAGTGCTGGTCCGAGACGACCTTCCCGGAGGCGTCGCAGAGCAGGGCGCTGGCGTCCAGGTCGTACCCGGCGCCGGCCGTCCAGCCGAGGCCGACCCGTACGACCCGCAGCCCGGGGGCCTGCTTGCCCAGGGAGACGTTGCCGCCCTTCGTCAGGGCCACACTCATGACACTTCCTCCGCCACCATTCGAATGACCGCTGTTTCCACTGTTCGACCACGACAACGCTGTAGAGCTCGCGCCGGTTCCCGACTTCCCGTCAGTGCTGGACGGGACGTTCCAGCAGGCCACGGGCCCGCGGCGCGGTCTTGCCGGCCGGGGCGCTCGGGCGGGGCGCCCTGGCGGGGTGTCTGCTCCCGACCTATTGTCAGGTGACATGACACGCCTTCGTCGCGCCGCCACCCTGGCCGCCGCCCTCACCGGCACCCTCACCGCCCTGCTCACCCCGGCCGCCGCCCAGGCCGCCCCGGCGGCCTGCCCGGTCGTCGCCACCGCCCCGGTGGACACCGAACAGGCCCGGCTCCAGGACCAGCGGACGACCGCCTTCACCGAACGCTCCGGCCTGCGCGACCTGCTCCGGGGCTTCCCCGCCGCCCTGTGCGCCGCCCGCAACGCCCGGCAGGCGGAGCGGGTGGCGGGCGCCTGGGGCCGGGCACTCTGGCAGGCCGGGGTGGACCGGGCCCAGGGCCGGCGGCCCAGCGGCGAACTCCCCGCCCGCGACGACCGCCCGCTGTACTGGACCAGGCTCGCCATGACCGTCCAACTGGCCCGCTGGCAACCCGGGTTCGATGTCGACCCGGCCGACCTGCGGGCCCGCTTCGAGGACGCCTCCCGAGGCCTCGACGACGGCTTCACCGCCGCCCCCGGCGTCCGGCGGATCTTCGTCAGCGGCTTCGACCCGTACGGCCTCGACACCGAGCCGCGCCGCGCCAACCCCTCCGGCGCCGCCGTCCTGGAACTGCACGGGCGGCGGATCACCCTCGCCGACGGCAGCCCGGCCGAAGTCCGGGCCGTCCTGCTGCCGGTCCGCTACGGCGACTTCGACGACGGCGTCGTCGAGCGCGCCTTCGGCCCGCACCTCTCCCCCGGCCCGCAGGCCGCCGACCTGATCACCAGCATCAGCCAGGGCTACCCGGGCCTGTTCACCCTGGAGGCCTGGGCCGGGCGGGCCCGCTCCGCCGATCCCGCCACCGACAACACCGGCACGCTCTCCGGCGGCACCCGGCAGCACCCGGTCACCGCCCCGGGCCTGGACGACGGCCCGGAGTTCATCCGCACCACCCTGCCCACCGACGCCATGACGGCCGTCCAGCAGCCCTACCCCGTCCGCCTCAACACCACCGTCACCGAGATCCCCGAGGGCGGCGTCGACCCCGTCGACCGCGCGGACGGCCCCACCCCCGGATCCCGAGCGGTCGCCGGTGGCGGCGGCGGATACCTCTCCAACGAGGTCGCCTACCGCTCCAACCGCCTGCGCCTCGACCTCGCCCCCGACCTCCCCGGCGGCCACCTGCACACCCCCGTCCTCACCGGCCTGCCCGCCCAGCAGGACCGCCTCACCGCCCGGGAGTTCGAGCAGAACGAGGCCGCCATCGCCGACCAGGTCCGCGAGATCCTGCGCCACGCCCGGTTCTGAGCCCCGGCGCCACACCCGGTTCCGAGCCCCGGGCCCGCGCGGCGGGCCGGCTACACCGGCCGGGCGAAGCGCGTCCCCGCCGCGCGCGCCCGGGACTCGGCGATCTGCGCGTACGCGGCCTCCCGGTCCGCCCAGTGCGAGCCCTCGACCGACTTGCCGCGCTCCAGGTCCTTGTAGACCTGGAAGAAGTGGGTGATCTCCAGCAGGTCGAACTCGCGCAGGTCGCCGATGTCCCGCAGGTCGCCGTAGCGCGGGTCGTGGGCGGGGACGCACAGCACCTTCTGGTCCGGCCCGCGTTCGTCCCGCATCACCCACATGCCGACCGCCCGGCAGGTGATCACGCACCCCGGCACGGCCGGCTCGCCGCCGAGAACCAGCGCGTCCAGCGGCTCCGCGTCGCCGCCGAGGGTGCCCTCGACGTAGCCGTAGTCCACGGGGTAGCGGGTGGCGGTGAACAGGGTGCGGTCGAGGCGGATCCGGCCCGCCGCGAAGTCCATCACGTACTTGTTCCGCGACCCCTGCGGGGTCTCGATCAACACCTCGAACTCCACCGCGGCCTCCTCCTCTGCGTCTGGGGAGATTGTCCGCCGTCCCGGCCGTCCGGGCACCCTCCGCAAACTCCCTCCGCGGCCCGGCGGGGTCCGTTAGCATCCGGATCATGGGGAGTTGGCGTGTCACCGTCCAGAACCACCACCGGCGCAGCGGCGGGCGGCCCCAGGGGCGCCCGGAGGGGCCGCTGGCCCGCCGCGGCGACCTGGCGCTGTACGGCCGGAACGGCGAGATCAGCTGTGTCGACGCCGAAGGCCTGGTCCGCTGGCGCCGCCCCTGCGCGGGGCGCCCGAACGCGGCCCACCTCTCCGGCGGCCGGGCGCTGGTCACCACCGACTCCTTCGAGTACACCGCCTGGGGCCACCTCGGCCCGGCCCTGCTGCTGGACCTCGACGACGGCGCCCTGGTCGCCGAACTGCGCGGCGAGCGCGGCACGGCCCTGGGCGACGGCCGCTTCGTGCTCGGCCTGGAGGGCTACGGCACCTTCGACACCTGGGCCTACGACCGGGACGCCACCCTGGTCGACTCCTGGCGCAGCTACGGCCACTACGTGGTCGGCGACGGCCTGCGCGTCGTCGAGACCGACCGCCGCCGCCCGACCGGGAGCCGGGTGGTGCGGCTGCTGCCCGGCGGGGGCATCGAGAGCGGCCCGCTGCTCGCCGACCCACAGGCCCCCGCGCCGGTGGTGCTGGCCGACGGCACCGTCCTGGTGCTGGACGCGGGGGTGCTGCGCGCCGTCGGGCGCGACCTCGACGCCACCGTGCTCGCCGAACTGCTCCCGCTGTCCGGCGACGACCTGCACCGGTTCACCGGCACGCTGCGCCGCACGGCCGACGGCCTGGCCGTGACGCTCGTGGAGCGCCACCCGACCCGGATGGGCGGCTACACCACCCACCGCTGGACCCTCGGGCTGGAGTCGCCGAACTAGCGCGCCGGGCTGGTCCCCGGGCCCCCGGCGTTCCTCGGCGGCCACTCTCCGCGACCGCTCCCACGGAGCAGCACCGGGCGCGCGGCCGCTCCGGCGGCGGTAGGACGGACACAGACGTGCCCGGGAGGAGAGACCGTGAAGATCGTCGTCGACCTCAACCGCTGCCAGGGCTACGCGCAGTGCGCGTTCCTCGCTCCCCGAGTGTTCGAGCTGCACGGGGAGGAGGCCCTGCTCTACACCCCGCAGGCCCCCGAGGACCAGCGTGACCGCGTCCGGCGGGCCGTCGCGGCCTGCCCGGTGCAGGCCATCCTGGTCGAGGAGGAGGACCGGTCCGATGTCCGATGACCTCAAGAACGGCCGGATCGTCATCGTCGGCGCCTCGCTGGCCGGTCTGCGCGCCGCCGAGACGCTACGGGACGAGGGCTTCACCGGAGAGCTGACCGTGGTCGGCGAGGAACGCCTTCCCCCGTACGACCGGCCGCCCCTGTCCAAGCAGGTGCTGCTCGGGCGGGTGCGCGCCGAGGAGACCGCGCTTCCCCGGCGCCGCAAGGTGGACGCGCAGTGGAAGCTCGGCGTCCGCGCCACCGGTGTGGACGGGGACGGCAAGCAGGTCCTGCTCGCGAACGGCGAGCAGCTGCCCTACGACCGGCTGCTGATCGCCACCGGCACCCGGGCCAGGCCCTGGCCGAAGGCCGAGCAGGCCGCACTCGACGGGGTGTTCACCCTGCGCACCGCCGAGGACGCGGCCGGCCTGGCCGAGCGGCTGGACGCCGGCCCGAAGCGGGTGCTGGTGATCGGCGCCGGGTTCACCGGCTCCGAGATCGCCTCCGCCTGCCGGGAGCGCGGCCTGGCGGTGACCGTCGCCGAGCGTGGCCCCGCCCCGCTGGTCGGGGCCCTCGGCGGGGCCTTCGGCGCCCTCGCGGCCAAGGTCCAGCTCGCCCACGGGGTCGACCTGCGCTGCGGGGTGACCGTCTCCGCGCTGACCGGCCAAGCAGGCCGGCTCACCGGCGCCGAGCTCTCCGACGGCACCCGGATCGAGGCGGACGTCGCCGTGGTCGCCCTGGGCGCCGTCCGCAACACCGAATGGCTGGCCGACTCGGGTCTCGCCGCCGGTCCGCGCGGGGTGGCCTGCGACGCGGGCTGCCGCGCCTTCAACATGTACGGGATCGTCACCGACGACGTCTTCGTCGCGGGCGACGTCGCCCGCTTCCCGCACCCCCTCTTCGAGTACCAGCTGCTCTCCCTCGAACACTGGGGCAACGCGGTCGCGCAGGCCGAGGTGGCGGCGCACAACATGGTCAGCCCGGGGCCGCAACGGCGGCCGCACCTGAGCGTGCCGTCCTTCTGGTCCAGCCAGTTCGGGCTCAACATCAAGTCCGTCGGCGTGCCCACCTTCTCCGACCACGTGGTCCTCGCCCAGGGCTCGGTCGAGGAGCGGCGGCTCGTCGCGGTCTACGGGTACCGGGGCCGGATCACGGCCGCCGTCAGCGTGAACCGGGCCAAGTGGCTGGAGCACTACCAGCGGCTGATCGAGGCCGCCGCGCCGTTCCCGCCCGACTGGGACGGCGTGGAGCCGCCCGCCTCCCGCATCCCGGTCCCGTCCGACGTGCCCGACCCGAAGGTGCTCTCGCACGGCCCGACCGTCGCCCTCACCGGCCACCTGCCCGACCGGCGGCTGACCCTGCGGCGCTGGGGCGGCTGAGCCCACCCGCCACCGCTCGACGGGCGCACGCCCACCGGGCCCCGCCACCCGTCGAGGACCACCACCGCCGCCACCCCCGAGGAGCCACCGCGCATGGCCGCCGCCGACACCCTGTTCCGCCGGATCACCGACTACGCCAACCGCGCCGACCCCTACCCCCTGTACGCCGAGCTCCGCGACCACGGCGTGGCCCGCCAGGACGACGGCAGCTACCTGGTCGGCACCTACCACGAGGTCGCCGCGCTGCTGCACGACCCGAGGATCAGCTCGGACCGCCGCAACCGCACCGTCCCGGACGAGCTGCAGGGCAGCGTCCCGGTCGCCTTCATCGGCCGGGACGACCCCGAGCACGAACGGCTGCGCACCATCGCCATGCGGCCCTTCGGCCCGCCCCACGCGCCCGACCGGGTCGACGCCATGCACGACGAGATCGCGCGGATCACCGGGGAACTGGTCGACGGCCTCCGGGGCCGCGACCGGATCGACCTGGTCGAGGACTTCGCCTACCCGCTGCCGGTCACCGTCATCTGCCGGCTGCTCGGCGTGCCGCGCGAGGACGAGCCGCGGTTCCACGCCTGGTCCGAGACGCTGATCGCGGGCTTCGACCCCACTCCCGACAGCGATCCGTCCGAGCGCCAGCAGGCGGCCACGCAGGCCCGGATGGAGATGGGGCTGTACCTCGGCGAGCTCGCCGAGAGCCGCCGGGGCAAGCCGTCCGACGACCTGCTCTCCGCCTTCGTCAACGACCCCGGCCCGTCGGGCGGCTTCACCCAGACGGAACTGATGGCCACCGCGGTCCTGCTGCTCATCGCCGGGCACGAGACGACCGTCAACCTGATCACCAACGGCGCGCTCACCCTGCTGCGCCACCCCGAGAGCCTGGAACTGCTGCGCGACAAGCCGGAGTTGATGCCGCGCGCGGTGGAGGAGCTGCTGCGCTACGAACCCCCGGTCCAGCTGTTGCCGCAGCGCACCGCGCTCACCGACATCGAGGTCGCCGGGGTCACCGTCCCCAAGGGCGCGCCGCTGATCCTGGTGCTCGCCGCCGCCAACCGGGACCCTCTCCGGTTCCACGAGCCCGACCGCTTCGACCCGACCCGCCCGGACAACCAGCACCTCGGCTTCGGCAGCGGCGTGCACAGCTGCTTCGGCGCACCGCTCGCCAGGGTCGAGGCGCAGCTCGCGCTCACCGCGCTCATCCACCGCCTGGACGGCCCCCGGCTGCTCCAGGACCCGCCCGAGTACCGGCGCAGCCCCGTCCTGCGCGGGCCCCGGCACCTGCCGCTCGCGCTCTCCGGGGTCAGGGACTGAGCAGCCCGGGCCCGGGAGGCGGCGTCGGCCTCCCGGGCCCGGGCGCGTTCGGCGACGGCCGGACAGGGCCTACGGGGTGCTGCGCACCACCGGCAGCTCCAGGAAGGACGGGTCGGCTCCGCCGTGCCCGATCCGGTAGCTCGCCCGGCCGTCGGCCGGGAGCAGCTGGAAGGAGTCCGGGTTGGCGGCGGCGACGGTGAGCCGGATCCGCTCGCCGGCCCGGAAGAGCACCGCGACGGGTTGCAGGTCGATGGTGACCTGCCGGGCCCGGCCCTGCGGGAAGGGCGCCGCGTCGGTGGCCGCGTAGCTACGGGGCGTGCGCAGCCGGCGCCAGTCGGGGTTGTCGTCCCGGTCGGCCACGGCCCGGTCGGCGAGGGCGAGTTGACCCTCGGTCAGGTAGGTGACCCGGCCGTCGGGGGCGACGTCCTCCAGGTAGACGTGCAGGGCGCCCTGGGCGGTGCCGTCGAGGCCGGTGACGTCGAGCGTGACGCGGCCGTTGCCGGTCACCCGGGTGTCTCCGGTCAGCGGCGGGGTGGTGTAGCTGAGGAGTTTGGCGTCCACGGCGGCCCGGTCGGGGTAACTGACCTGGTTGCCGGTGAGGTTGGTGTTCCAGCGGTCCAGTGGGCCGGTGCCGGCGGTGGGGTCGAGGCGCAGCAGGTCGGCGCCGGGGCGGTCGTCCGGCTCGGGCCGCCGGCGGCTGAGCGTGGTGTCCTCGCCGAGGTAGAGCCGCTGCGGGCGGGTGCCGGGCAGCGGCCAGCGGGTGGTGGTGCGCCAGACGCCCTCGTTGAAGGTGTAGTAGTGCAGCTGCCGGGTGCCGTCGGGGCGGCCGTCGGCCCGTACGTAGCGGTCGAAGAAGTCGAACGTCCGCTGGGCGATCTGGGCGCGTTCCTGGTCGGTGAGGTGGCGGGCGGGCTGGAAGGGGTCGGCGAGGTAGCCCTGGCCGTGGCTCCACGGGCCGATCCAGGCGTCCTGGGTGTTGGAGAGGCCGGTGAACTGGGAGAGCACGCCGTTGGCGGTGCCCGCGTCGAGCCAGCCGGCGTCGGTGAGCACGGGGACGCCGCCGGCCTCGACGGCGTCGGCCTTCTCGCCGACGCTGCCGACCGTCCAGCTCTTCGGGCCGTCCTGGTAGTCGCGGTAGACGCCGGCCTCGGCCATGTCGACCAGGTTGGCGTTGCCCGCGTGCTCGGCGCGCGCGGCGGCCAGCAGGGCCGGTCCGTCCGGGCCGTCGACCGGCCGGGGCACGGCGCCGGTCAGACCGGTGGCCGCGCAGACCTGCCGGGTCTGCTCGTCGGTGTCGCAGGTGGTGCCGCCGGCCTGGTCGAGGATGCGCAGCAGCAGCGCGTACGGGGCGATCCGGGGCTCGATGAGCAGGCCGCCGGGGCGTACCAGGTCCTCGTACGGGTCGAAGTCGTAGGAGATCGGGGCGGCGGCGGTGATGTGGTGGTTGCCGAGGGCGGTGGCGAGCATCGCGGTGTCGCCGCCGTAGGAGACGCCGGTGGTGCCGACCCGGCCGTTGGACCAGGGCTGGGCGGCGATCCAGTCGCTGAGCGGGCCGCTGTCGGCGACGGTGTCGGCGCCGAGTTCGGAGCTCAGGGTGCCGAAGGAGGCGCCGGTGCCGCGCAGGTCGGCGACCACGTAGGCGTAGCCGTGGGCGTTCCAGCCGTCGGCGTCGCTGCTGCGGCCGCCGTTGCCGGGTGCGCCGGGGTAGACCCGGGCCCGCCAGTAGCGCTGGGTGACCAGGACGGTGGGCAGGTTCGCGCCGGCCGTGGTGCCCTCGGGCAGCCAGACGTCGACGGCGAGGCGGACGCCGTCGGGCATCGTGACGTAGCGCGACTGGAGGTGCGGCTCGGCGGCCGGGGCGGCCGCGGCGGGCGCCACTGCGATTCCGAGCACGGCCGCGGCCGCTACGAGCGCCGCCAGCGGGCGGCGCAGGATCCCCCCTGCCCGGCTCACCGGGAGGTCGCCTTCCAGGGGCCTTCCTCGGGCCTGGCCTCGGTGTCGGTGCCGGGCCAGGGCGGCATGGTGACGGCGGCGATCCGCAACGGCCGGTCGGCGTCCTCGTCGGCCCGGAACTGGAACGCCGTGCCGAGCGGGATCGAGGCCGCCGTCCCGGGCACGAGCCGGACGGTCTCCTCCCGCCCGCCCTGGCGGCGCCACAGCTCCCCGGCGCCCTCGACGACCTGCCACAGCTCCTGCACGGTGGCGTGCGACACCGCGTGCGACACCTGCCCGGGGGCGAGCTCGAACACCGCGAGGCTCCCCTGTCCGTCCAGGACCAGCAGCGGGAACACCGCGGCCCCGTCCGGTGCGCGCACCACCTCGACGTCATCGACGTCCGCTGTCTGGAACGGTTGTTGCACTGGCTGACTGCTCATCCGACCCGGCCTCTCTCGCGTCACGGAGTACCTTGGTCTCGTCCCCCACCGCCGATGAGAACACGCCTCTGCGCCCGGCCGCCACCCTGAGATGTCCCGTAGTTCGACGCGCCGACCTCGCGCCGGTCTCGCGCCGGTCTCAGCCCCCGGCGGGTGTGCCGAACTCGCGCAGGGCGTCGGTGACGATCGCGTCCAGTCGGGCGTGGTGGGCGCCGCGCCAGTAGGCCTGGCCGCAGTCGACGCACTGGGCGAAGACGTCGTAGGAGCGCTCGGTGCCGTCCCGCAACTGCTCGCGCACCGAGGTCTTGTCGGCCTCGCGCAGCGTGCCGTTGCAGGTGGTGCAGCGGCTCCACGGATCGAGCGGGGGCGCGAAGCGGGAGAGCACGTCGCGCAGCTGCTCGTTGGGGCGGTGGCTGTAGACATAAGCGCCGGCCCACAGTTCGCGGCGGCGCAGCAGCCCCCGGTCGCGCGAGAGCAGGACGCGCTGCTCGGCGGCGGAGCGGGCGGCGAGCGCGGCGTCGCCGATGTCCGGGTTCTCGTAGGCGGCGTCGACGCCGAGCAGGCGCAGCCGGCGGGTGAGGGTGCCGAGGTGGACGTCCAGCAGGAAGCGCGGCGGGGTGGGCGAGGGCTGTGGCCGGTCCACGGCCCGGACGGTGACGTGTTCCTCGTCGAGCGGCACGTACGACCCGGGCACCGGCCGGCCGTCCACCAGCAGGGTGCCGACCTCGGTGAGCGGGACACCCAGGGACTCGACGACGTGGCCGAGCGTCGAGGTGCCGTCGGTGCGCAGCGCCGAGCGGCCGGCCCGCCGGGGCCCGGAGACGAAGAGGTGCAGCTCGGGGGCGAAGTCGAGCCAGATCTGGGGTCGGTCCACGCGGCCAGCATGCCAGCGGGCGGCGGCCCGGGCCACCGGTTTCCGGTCAGCCGTCGGAGCATTCTCGGGCGGGCTCGCGGTGGGGGCGGCGGGCGACTGGGGCGGGGCCTGGTGGGCGGGGCGGCGAGGAGGGCGCCGGGGCGGCGGGGAAGGCCGGTGAGAAGGGCACCCGGCCGGCGCGGGCGGCCGCTACGGGACCGCGACGGCGGAGGCGACCGGCGTCGGGCGGCCCCGGTCGCGGTCCCGCTCGGCCCAGCGGACGACCGGCCCCATCGCGTACCCGGCCGCCAGGAAGAGGCCGCCCAGGACGAGCCAGCCCGCGAGCCCGCCGTCCAGCAGCAGGGTGGTCAGCAGCAGCGGCCCGAGGGTGCGGGCGACGGCCACGCCGGTGCCGAAGAAGCCCTGGTACTGGCCGATCCGCTCGGGCGGGGCGAGGTCGAAGCTGATCTGCCAGGAGCCCGCCGACTGCCGCATCTCGCCGATCACCTGGAGGACGGAGGCCGCCACCAGCAGCGCGGCGACCGCCCACACCGGGACGTCCAGGGCCGACAGGCCGAACACCGCGCAGGAGGCGAGCAGCACCACCCCGGCCGAGCGGACGGCCCGCGCGGCCGAGCCCAGGCCGGTGACGCCGCGCGCCGCCCGGACCTGGAAGGCCAGCACGGCCAGGGTGTTGAGGACGAACAGGGCCGAGCCGAGCCAGCTGATCCCGGGCGCCCGGTCGGCGATCCAGAGCGGGATGACCAGGCTGAGCAGCGGCATCCGCAGCAGCAGCACGGTGTTGACCAGCGCGACGGCGGCGTACCGGCGGTCGCGCAGGACGGCCAGCCGGGGCCCGGCGGCCGACCGGGCCGGGGCGGGCGGGGCTTCGGGCAGCCGCAGCAGGATCAGCGCACCGGCCAGGAAGCCGAGCGCCGTCACCACGAAGGCGCAGAGGAACGCGGCCCGGGTGCCGACGGTGAGCGCGATGCCGCCGATGGCGGCGCCGACGGCCAGCCCCCCGTTGAGGGTCGACTGGAGGTGGGCGAGCAGCCCGGTGCGCTGGGCGGGCGGCACCAGGGTGGCGACCAGCGCCTGCCGGGCGGCGGTGAGCCCGGACTGCGTCGTGGCGTAGAGGCAGACCGCGACCAGGAACGGCCCGTAGGAGCGGATCACCAGGAAGGCGGCGACCACCACCGCCGTGGCCAGGGCGAGCGCCACGGCCGTCCGGCGCGGGCCGCGGCGGTCGGCGAGGGCGCCGAGCGGGACGCCCGCCAGCGAGCCGAGCGCCCAGGCCACGGCGAGGCCGGCGCCGAGGGCGGTCGCCGACATGCCGACGATGTGGGTGAAGTAGAGCGCGGAGCAGGTGTAGTAGGCGCCGTCGCCGACGGCGCTGGCCAACTGGGCCGCGGCGAGGGTCCGTTGGGGCCCTGCGGGCGGGATGAGGGCGGGCGCCGGGGCGCTGCTGGTCGACACGGGTCTCCTGGCTGGGGGCGGCGCGCGCGCCGGGTGTTCGCAACGGTTCGCGGCCCAGCCTAGGCAGGAGGCGGACCGGCGGTAAGGTCCAGTGATCACGGAACTCCTTGGTCCACTTCCGGGCCCCACCGCACCGGCGGGCGAGCCCTGAACCCCCGTACGACGGCGGCGAATCGCTCCTCCCGCGGGCCCGGAACCGGCCCCGGCCGTACCGCCGCCGCCCCCTCCGTACCCGCTCCGAATCCGCCTCGCCCAGCGGCCTTCGGGCATCACCGACCCCGCCGAAGGGCCAAGTTTTGCCGTATTGACCGGTCAGTAACGCCCTCCTATGCTCAACGGCATTCGCGATCCGGCACCGGGCCCGGCGCCGCCGTGCCCGCCCGATCCGCCGCCGTCATCGGCTCGAAGGGCTCTTCCCATCAGCACCTCCATCGCCCGCTCGGACGACACCGGCCACCCGGGCACCGCACGGGACGACGCCGGCACCCGCCGCCGCCGGTTCCTCACCTACCTGCTGGCCGCCCCGACCCTCACCGTCGGCGCCCGGCTCGGCCTCGACGCCGCCGCGCCCGCCACCGCGCGGGCCGCCGTCCGCGCCGCCGCGGCCGCCCAGGACGCCGCCGCCCCCTCGCAGCTGATCGGCCTGCCCGGCATCCCTGACATCCTCGACCTCGGCGACGCACTGATCGTCGCCGGCCTGCCGACCTCGCACCTGCTCGTCCTGGAACTCACCGCCGCCGGGCGCGCCGTACTGCACCTGCCCCGGCTGGAGGTCGGCCAGGGCCTCACCACGGCCATCGCGATGCTCGTCGCCGAGGAACTCGACGCCCGGATCGGCGACGTGGACGTGCCGCTCTCCGACGGCCGCCCCGAACTGCTCTTCAACCAGCTGACCGGCGCCTCCAACTCGGTGCGCTCGCTGTACGACCCGGTGCGCGCCGCGGCCGCCGCCGCCCGCGCCCGGCTGGTGACCGCCGCAGCGCGGCGCTGGAACGTTCCGGCAGACACCCTGCGCACCGCCGACTCCGCCGTCCTCGCCCCCGACGGCCGCCGCGCCGGCTACGTCGACCTCGCCGCCGAGGCCGCCGCCGTCGCCCTCCCCGCCGTGTCCAGCTCCCCCAAGAGCGCCGACCAGTTGCGCCTGGTCGGCCGGCCCACCGGCCGGATCGACGCCCGCGACATCGTCACCGGCCGCGCCAAGTACGCCGGGGACCTCGCGATCCCGGGCGCCGTCCCCACCGTGGTCGCCCGCCCGACCACCATCAACGGCACGCTCAGGACCCTGGACGCCTCCGCCGCCCGCGCCATGCCCGGCGTGCTCGGCGTGGTCCGGATCCCCAGCGGCGTCGCCGTCCTCGCCGAGACCTTCGACCAGGCGCTCAAGGCCCGCGACGCGCTGCGCACCTCCTGGAACCCGGGCCCGGTCGCCAACCTGTCCACCTCCGACATCCGCGGCCAACTGCGTGCCGCCCACGCGCCGTTCCTCATCCCCCCGCTGCTCACCCAGTACGTGGACGGCGAATTCGACTTCGCCTTCGTCAACCACGCGCCGATGGAGGTGCTGACCGCCGTCGCCGACGTGCGGCCGAACCGGGCCGAGCTGTGGTTCGCCGCGCAGGCGCCGATCGTCGCCCAGCAGGCCATCGCCGCCGAACTCGGCCTCCCGCAGAACGCCGTGACCGTCCACGTGGTGCGCGGCGGCGGCTCGTTCGGCCGGCGCCTGTTCTTCGACGCCGCCCTGGAGGCCGCCCAGATCTCCAAGGCCGCGGGCCGACCGGTCAAACTCATGTGGACGCGCAACGACGACATGCGCCACGGCCGGATGCGCCCGGCCAGCCACCACCGGATCCGGGCCACCTACGCGCTCGGCCAGGTGCTCAGCTACGAGCACCGCGCCGCCACCGTCAAGACCGACTTCCGGCACGGCCTCGGCGAGATGCTCACCGCCGCCGGCTTCAACCTGTCGCTCGCCGGGCTCAGCCTCGCCCAGGTCTTCTTCCTGCTCAGCGAGAAGAACCCGTACAACGTCGGCATCCCCACCCAGCTGCTCGCCGAAGTGCCGCTGGACATGCACACCGGCAGCTGGCGGTCGGTCTACTCCGGCACCGTCCGGGTCGCCGACGAGATCATGATGGACGAACTCGCCCGCCGGATGGGCCAGGACGCCGTCGCGTTCCGCCGCGCCCGACTGCGCAGCGCCGCCGGCCGGGCCGTCCTCGACACCGTCGCCAAGGCCGGCGACTGGGGCCGCCCGATGCCCCCCGGCCACGCCCAGGGCATCGGCTACCACGACGAGAACAGCGGATGCGCCGCCTACCTCGTCGAGCTGGACGCCACCGACCCGGCCGACCCCAGGGTCACCAAGGCCGTGATCGCCGCCGACGTCGGCCGGGTCATCAACCCCCGGGGCCTGGAAGCCCAACTGACCGGCGCCCTGATCGACGGCATCTCGGTCATCCTGCAAGCCGGCAACCACATCGACAACGGGGCCGTGCGCGAGGGCAGTTACGCCGACTTCCGGTACGCCCGGCAGCGGCACACCCCGCCGGCCGTCGAGATCCACCTCATGCCGCCGAGCGGAGCGCCCGGCGGCGCCGGCGAGTTGGGCGTCCCGGCGGCCTCCGCCGCGGTCGCCAACGCCTACGCGCGCGCGACCGGCACCAGCCCGCGCTCCTTCCCGATCAACTTCTGACTCCCCCAGCCAAGGAACCCCACCACCCCATGCCCACCCACACCTTCGTCCTCAACGGGCACCCCGTCACCGTCGAGGCCCCGGACGACATGCCGCTGCTCTGGGTGCTGCGCGACAAGCTCGGCGTCACCGGCCCCAAGTACGGCTGCGGGGTGGGCGTCTGCCGCGCCTGCACCAGCCACCTGGACGGCGAGGAGTTCCAGCCCTGCACCCGCTCCGTCAAGGACTGCGAGGGCCACAGCGTCACCACCATCGAAGGCCTGGCCGACGGCGACACCCTGCACCCCGTCCAGGAGGCCTGGCTCGGCTGCGACGTCGCCCAGTGCGGCTTCTGCCAGCCGGGCCAGATCATGACCGCCGTCGCCCTGCTGCGCCGCACCCCGAACCCGACCGACGCGGACATCGACCAGATCCAGAACATCTGCCGCTGCGGCAGCTACCCGCGCATCCGCGAGGCCATCAAGCAGGCGGCGGCCCGGCAGACCTCCGGCTGACGGCACGCCACCCCGCCCTGGGCACGGGCGGGGTGGACGGGGTCAGCGGGTCGTCAGCACGCCCGCAGGCCGTTGTGGAAGTACCAGTTGCCGTCGGCGTACGCGCCGTAGACGTAGGACGTCGGGATGAAGGTGCCGTTCGTGCCACCCACCTGGTACCAGACGTTGCCCTGGCTGTTGATGTCCTCGCCCCGGGTCCAGCACTGGATGTAGATCTCGTCCGACGACCACGAGTACGACCCCAGGTCGCCGGCGGTCTTGGACGCCCAGGAGTACGGCTGCGAGTAGACGCCCACGCCGTGGCCGCTCGCGTGGTAGCGGAGCGCGTACCAGCCGTCGGCGAACGCGCTGCCCGCCGAGACGCCCACCGCGCCGGCGGCCACCGCCACCACGGCCGCCGCGGTCGCACCACGGCGGCCGATCTTCTTGAGGATGCCCTTGGTCATCTCAATTCCCCTTTTCGGTCGGACCGTTGCGCCGCCCCGATGGCCGCGGCGACTGGGACAGCTGACCCGACATCCCACCGTGTTCGGTACCGCCTGACGGAAACTGACAACAGCTGACACCGGCCGCCGCCCGCGCCGAACACCCCGTCCACCCAACCGGAGTCCGTCGATCACGTAACGCCGCGGTCACGCGTCACTATGATCCGTACGCGACAAGCAACACCGGTCGCCGCTGGATCTGACATCTGACAACAGGGGGACGCCATGGCGGAGCAGGAGTCGCAACCCGCGGAGAGAGACCCGGCGCCGAGCGCGGCGGAGGCCCTCGCCGCCGAGCTGCGCCGGTTGCGCCTGGAGGCGGGCCAGCCCTCGTTCCGCACGATGGCGAAGACCGCCGGCTCCATCTCCCACACCACGCTCTACGAGGCGGCCTCCGGCTCGCGCCTCCCGTCCTGGACCACGACCAGGGCCTACGTCCGGGCCTGCGGCGGCGACGAGGCCGAGTGGCACCGCCGGTGGACCGCCGCCGCCGACGAGGGGTCGGCCCCACCAGCCCTACCGGCCCCACCGGCCCCACCGGTCGAGCCCTCGGGACCGCCGGTCCCCGCGAACACCACGGCCGACACCAGGGCCGACAGCACGGCTGCCTCCGTCGCCGCCGAGCCCCCGGCCGGACCGGGCCGGGGCCGCCGCCCGATCTGGACCCACGCGTTCTGCCTGCTCCTCGGCGTGGCGCTCGGCGTCGGCAGCACGCTCGCCGTGGTCGGCTTCCGCACGCCGGACGCCCCACCCCCGTCCGCGCACGGCTGCCCGTCCGGGGACACCGAGTCCGCACCCGCCGAGGCGGCCGCCCGCCCCGCGCCGGGCCCGCGGCCGGCGGCGGCGCGCACGGCCACCGACGACAGCGCACCGTCCTGGGCCTCCCGGGTCGCCTTCGACCAGCAGGCCGTCTCCAGTACCGAGGTCGTCCTTCCGGTGCTCTCCCCCGTCACCCCGGGTGACGCCCTGGTGGTCACGATGATGCTGACCAGCACCTGTCCCGGGGCGGTCACGGTCACCGACAGCCGGGGCGACCGCTTCCGGATCGTCGGGGACGTCACCGACTCCCTCCGGCACCGGGTGCTGCTCCTCGCGGCCTTCGGGGCGGCCGCGCTGACCGCGGAGGACTCGATCCGCGTCGCCCACCCGCGGGCGAGCAAGTACCACGTCGCCGTCGACGAGTTCCGCGGCGTCTCCGCCGTCCGGGCCGTCGGCCGCGCCTCCGGTGACGCCGGCGGGACGACCTTCTCCACCGCGGCCAACGCCGCCGCCTGCGCGCCGGGCGACCTCCTGGTGAGCACGGTCGGCAGCAACAGCGGCAGCGCCCCCGAATTCGGCACCAGCTGGACCAGCCTGCCCGCTCTGCGGCTCTCCTCCTACCGCCTCACCACCGCCCACCGGATCGCGACGGATCCGGACCACTGCGCCGCCACCGGCCAGACCACCTCGCAGTGGGGCGCCGTCCTCGCCGTCCTGCGCTGAGCGTCCACACCGCTCCACCACCCCTGGCCCGACCGGTCCAGACCATTTAGGCTGACCGCACCTCAACCACCCCACCACCGAGGGATACTGGATGATCAGGCGCCGTTCACTGCTGGCACTCGCGGGCCTGGGCGGCGCCGCAGCCCTGCTGCCCGCCGGGCCCGCCCAGGCAGCTCAGGCCGCCCGGCCGCGCACCATCGACCTGCCCGCCCCCACCACCGGCCGCCCGGTCGGCACGACCACCCTGCACCTGGTCGACCACGACCGCCCGGACCCGTTCGTGCCCGCCGCCGGCCCGCGCGAGCTGATGGTGCAGCTCTGGTACCCGGCCCGCGCCACCGCCGGCCGCCCCCGCGCGCCGTACACCACGCCTCGGGTCGCCGCCGCCATCGATCAGCGCCTGCCGCTGGATCCGGGCACCATCGCGGCCGTCCGCCCCACCGCCCGCACCGACGCACCCGCGCTCCCCGGCCCGCTCCCCCTGCTGCTGCTCGGCCACGGCCGCACCGGATTGCGCAGCAACTGCACGGCGCTGGCCGAGGAGTTGGCCGCCCACGGCTACCTCGTCGCGTCGGTCGACCACACCTACGACGCCCTCGCCGTCGAGTTCCCGGACGGCCGGGTGGTGCGCACCGTGCTGGAGGACGAGCCGGCCGACTGGGAGGCCGCCGAGCGCCGCGAGATCGCCGCCCGGGTCGCCGACCTCCGCTTCGTCACCACCGAACTGACCGAGCGCCAGGACCGTTTCCGCGTCGACGGGGGCCGGATCGGCGTGCTCGGCCACTCGATGGGCGGCTCGGCGGCCGCCGAGGCGATGCGCCAGGACGAGCGGTTCCGGATCGGCCTCAACCTGGACGGCGGCCTGTTCGGCTCGCCCGTTCCCGACCTCGGCCTGGACCGGCCCCTCCTCCTGCTCACCTCGCTCGCCGACCACGAGACCTGGCAGCGCTGGCGCAGCCACCAGCACGCCTGGGGGCGGCAGTTGCGCACCCTCGGCGCCGGCCACCTCAGCTTCACCGACCTGCCGCACGCCGCCCTCCCCGGCAATCTGCCGGGCCACCTCCCCGCCGACACCTACGCCGCGCTGCTCGGCACCATCGCCCCGGCCCGGGCGACCGCTCTCACCCGCGCCTACACCCGGGCGTTCGCCGACCACTTCCTCCGCGGCCGCCCCGCGCCCCTCCTCGACGGCCCGTCACCGCGCTTCCCGGAGGTCGAACTCTGCTGGAGCCGCGACTGACGCCCGACCGGGGCCGCGTCCTCGGGCGTCAGGCCCGCCGGGTCGCCCGCAGCGAGTTGCCGTCCCGCCGCACCCGGAGGAAGAGCACCGTCAGAGCCACGACGGTGAGCGCCACCAGGATCCCGGTCTCGACGAGCTGGATCGGCACGAAGTGCCCGACGGGGTGGTACTCGATCCAGTTGCTCGTGGCACCTTCGCAGCCCCTCGTCCGGTCGCCGTCCCAGCAGAACTGGTCCGAGGCCCACCGGCCGTCCTGGAGCACGACCCCGCGGTCGACCAGCCACGCGTTGGTGGGCTGCCCGAAGTAGACGCCGCGCGGGACCATCTCCTTGACCGACGGGTAGAAGGAGGCGCGGCCCCACCGGAGCAGGCCGTGGACGACCGCCACCAGGACGCCGGTGACCAGGACCGAGGCCACCGTGCGCCGCAGCAGCTGCCCGACCAGCAGGCCCAGCGCCAGCGCGAACAGCGACCAGGCGACCGGCACCACCCCGAGGACGGGGTAGGTGAGGCCCTGGAACGGCGGATCGAAGGCGAACGGGCTGTGCGCGATGTCCGCGTTCCACACCCACGTCGCCAGGACGGCGAGCACCCCACCGGCGGCCAGCACCGCCAGCCCGGGCAGGGCGATCCGCGCGGTGAGCCAGCGCAGCGGGCTGACGGACTGGGTCCAGGCGAGGCGAACGGTTCCGCGCTCGTACTCCTGGGCGAGCATCGGTGCGCCGAGGAACATGCCGATCAGCAGGGGGACGGCGACCAGGGCCGGCTGGAGCCACGTGGTGTACAGGTAGGCGCGGCGGGTGATGGGCGAGACCATGCCCTGGCAGCCGGCGTTGGACCAGCTGGCCCCGTCGGAGCACCCGGCCCGGCGCAGATCCGCCATCAGCGGCTGGACGGAGAAGTGCAGCCAGAGCAGGGTGGCCGACGCGGTGACGACCAAGGCGGCGATCGCCCACAGCGCGGTGCGGCTCTGGCGCCAGCTCAGCCAGAGCAGGCCGCCCGGGCGGGGCGCGGTCCGCGGCTCGCGCGGTGGCGCCTCGGTGGTGGCGCGGTCGGCCAGGACGTTGGTGCTCATGCGGCGATCCCGTTCTCGGTCGTCTGGGCCTGCGGGCCCGGTCCGGTGGCGGCCCGGGCGGTGCCGGCCGGGGTCCGGAGGTAGCCGAGCAGCAGCTCCTCCAGGCTCGGCCGGCCGCTCTCCCACGGGCCGTCCACCGGATCGCCGGTGCTGACCAGCGCGTCGATCCGGCGGCCGGTGGAGCGCTGCTCGACCAGGACGTCCTCGGGGAGCGCGCTGCCGGCCGGGCCGGTGAGCAATTGGTGTCCGTCCAGCAGGTCCTCCACGTCGCCGCAGAGCCGGATCCGCCCGGACTGCACCAGCAGCAGGTAGTCGATGACGCCGTCCAGCTCGGGGATGATGTGCGAGGAGACCACGATGGTGGTGCCGCGCTCGGCGGCCTCGGCCATCAGGGTGCCCATCAGCTGGTGCCGGGCGAGCGGGTCGAGGTCGGACATCGGCTCGTCGAGCAGCAGCAGGTCGGGGCGCTTGCCGAGGGCGAGCGCCAGGGCGACCCGGGTGCGCTGGCCGCCGGAGAGCGAGCCGATCTTCGCCCTCATCCTCAACTCGCCCTGGTCGATCACCTGTTGGGCGAGGTCCTGGTCCCAGGACGGGTTCAGTTCCCGGCCGAGCCGCAGGGTCTCGGCCACCGTGAAGCCGGGGTAGAGCGGCTTGTCCTGGGCCACGTACGCGACCCGGGCGCGCAGGTCCTCGGTGGTGGCGGGCTCACCGAACACCCGCAGCTCGCCCTCGGTGGGGGTGAGCAGCCGGGCGGCGATGCCCAGCAGGGTGCTCTTGCCCGCACCGTTGGGGCCGGCCACCCCGCAGATCCGCCCGGCCGGGACGGCGAACGTGCAGTCGCGCAGCGCCCACTCGCCCCGGTAGCGCTTGCCCAGGCCGTCGGCCGCGAGCGCCGCCGGTACCGCCGATGCCGGCGGTGTGTTCATCGGGTCGTTCACCCGGTCCCCCCACTGTCCTCTAACTCGGTGTTTCCGGGGAGACCCCGGTGTCGAATCGCTGCTCCAGGACGGAGGCCATCAGCGCGGCGATGTCCTCACGCTCCAGTCCGACCTCGCGGGCCCGGTCCACCCAGCCGACCAGGTCCGCGCGCAGCGGCCCGTCGGCGGCCGCCTCCGGCCGGGCGAGCGAGCGCCGGACGAAGGTGCCGAGCCCCGGCCGGGGCTCGACCAGGCCCTCGCGTTCCAGTTCGCGGTAGGCCTTCAGCACGGTGTTGGGGTTGATCGCGGTCAGCTCGACGACCTCCCGCGCGGTCGGCAGCTTGTCCCCGGGCTGGAGCAGCCCGAGCCGCAAGGCCTGCTTGGTCTGCTGAACGATCTGCTGGTAGGTGGAGACGCCGCTGCGCCGCTCGATGCGGTACTCGATCACACGCGATTCGACCTTTCACTAGTCCAATAGTGGAATAGTGACCCACTGCGGCGCCCGGGTCAAGCCAGGCCTGGGGGTGCCGGGCGATACGGACGATCAGGGCCGCTGCAGCAACAGGAGGGAGTCCTGGTCGGCGACCCGCCGGTAGCCGCGCCGCTCGTACTCGACCAGCATCCGGGCGGTGTCGGCGGTCGCGCACGGGGCCTGCACGCTCGGGTCCGTCCGGTCCACGACCACCCACTCGGGCCCCGGCCCGGCCGGCGCCTGGCAGACCAGGGTGACGGCGGCCCGGCCGGTCAGCTGCGCGGCGAGGCGGTTGGAGGCGGCGACGGTCGCGCCGTCGGGTATCGAGCCGAGCAGCGCCCGGGTGTACGCGAGCCGGGGCGGGGTGCGCCACGCCTCGGGCATCACCACCTCGTGCAGCGGATAGACCGGCACCGTCACGGCCGCCACCAGGGCGCTGACGGCGAGCGCGCGCCGCGCCCGGCGCGGGTCGGTGCGGGTGAGGGCGTCCACCAGGGCGGCGAGCACCAGCGGCATCAGCACCGCGCTGTAGTGGTAACTGACGCCCCAGTAGTGCGGGTTGGCCGAGAGCAGCCGCCAGCCCAGGGTGGGCACGCAGAGCAGGACCAGCGGCGAGCGCAGCCCGAGGAAGCCCGCGGTCGCGGCGAGCAGGAAGAGCAGCAGCCACTTGATCGGGGGCCAGCCGATCCGGGCCGCCAGCGACCAGGGCGAGGGCTGCCCGCCGCCGTCCAGCTGCTGCCAGTAGTCGAACCCGCCGTGCGGGTTGAACGAGGGCAGCACCACCGTCACGGTGAGCACGGTGGCCGCGACCCCGACGCCCGCGAGCACGAGCCCCGGCAGCGGGCCGCGCCGGCCCCGGCGGGCCTGCCAGGCGATCAGCAGGCCGAAGGCGGCCACGGTCAGGCCGAGGTCCTCCTTGACCAGCAGCAGCGGCAGCGACCACAGCGCCGCGGCCAGGTGGCGGCGCCGGCCGAGCGCGGTGGCCGCGAAGGCCAACAGCGGTACGGCAAAGGCGATTTCGTGGAAATCGTCACTGACGGCCCGGACGATCCCCCAGGACGCCCCGGTCGCGCATCCGATCACCAGCGCGACCCGCGGCCCGCCCGCCTCGTACGCCCACCGGGTGAGCGGCACGACCGCCAGCGCCATCAGCAGCGCCTGGGCGACCAGCAGGGCGACGGCCCCCGGGAACAACCGGTAGACCGGGGCGAGCACGGCGATCAGCGGGTGGAAGTGGTCCCCGAGCAGGTGGTAACCGGGCCCCTTGAGCGGCACGATCGGCGCCTGCCCGTGCGCGTACGCGCGGATGGCCTGCTCGAAGATGCCCAGGTCGTAGGCCTTGCTCAGGCCGCGCCGGTAGCGGTTGACGGCGACGCAGGTGTAGAGCGCGGCGAACCCCGCGGCCAGGCCCCAGGCCAGGACGGCGGGTCGACGCGGCGGGCGGAACAGGCGCATCGGCAAAGTACCCTTTCACTATTCGATTAGTGGAAGGGTGGTGGAAGGGCACACCGTCGTCAACCCCGGTCCGGCCGCGCCGACCGGGCCTCTGACCTGCCCGGATGCGGTCCGCTAGGCGGGTGAGGTGGAGCCAGTGGAGCCCGTGCAGCCCGTGGAGCCCGCCGGCTCAGTGGAGCTCAGGGCCGCACGGCCTCCGGGTCGCGACCGAAGAAGCCGGCGAGCCGGTCGTACGGCGGGGCGTCCTCCGGCACAGCGACCTCGGGGCCGAAGGCGTGCTGATCCTCCTCGGCGCCGCGGTACCCGGGCGTGAGGGCGCCGCGGGCCCAGGCCAGGGCGGCGAGGGCCACCTCATGGTCCAGCCCCTCGGTGGACTGGTCGGTGGCATGGGCCAAGTCCCAGTCGTGGACGGCGAATTCGGCGATCTGCTGGTCCACCGGGAAGCGGGCCGGCAGGGCGCCGACGCCGGGGACCTCCAGCGTGCCGGTGAGGTCGCCCGCCTCCCGCCAGGCGTCGACCAGCTCCTCGGCGCCGGCCTCGAAGGCGTGCAGCCAGTTCTCCTCCACCCGCTCGAAGGGCTGCGACCAGTCCGGCTGCCCGCCCCCGGCCCGGACGGTGAACTGCCGCAGGTCGAACAGCAGATGGCTGACCAGGTCGCCGACGTCCCAGGAGCGGCAGGCCGTCGGGTGCCCGGCCAGCTCGACGCCGACGCCGTCGATCAGCCCGGCGGTCTGCGCGAGGGCCCGGGCGAGCAGGTCGATCGGGTCTTCCGCTGCGGTCATGGCACACCTCTCGGTCGGGAGCGCGTCGCCGGCGTGGCCGGGTCCGGTCGGGGGCACCACTCGGACCGGGCGATCGTAAACGCGTCCGTCGACGACCGCCCGCCACGACACCGGCCCGGTGGTCGCACCACCGGGCCGGTCTCCGCACAACGACGTGCTGCGAGCCGTCAGGCTCCGAACCGTCAGGCCCGAACCGTCAGGCCGCGAACCCGCCGTCCACCGCGAGCTCCGCGCCCGTGACGTACCGCCCCTCCTCGCCCGCCAGGTAGGCGACGGCGGCGGCGATGTCCGCGCCCGCGCCGAAGCGGCCGAGTGCGGTCAGGCTGCTCTGGAACTCGGCGGCCTCACCGTCCGCCGGGTTCATGTCGGTGTCGATCGGGCCGGGGTGGACCACGTTGGCGGTGATCCCGCGCGGGCCGAGCTCCCTGGCCAGCGCCTTGGTCAGGCCGATCATCGCCGCCTTGCTGAGCGAGTAGATGGTGGCGCCGGGGAAGGCGACCCGCTTGGCGATGCAGCTGCCGATGGTGACGATCCGCCCGCCGTCGGCCAGGTGCGCGGAGGCGGCCTGGGCGAACAGGAACGGCGCCCGGACGTTCACCTCCAGGACCCGGTCCACGTCGTCGAGCGCCAGGTCACCGATCGGGCCGAGGACACCGACGCCCGCGTTGTTCACCAGGATGTCCAGCCGCCCGAACCGCTCCGCGACCGCCGCGACCACGGCCTGCACCGCCTGCGGGTCGGCGCTGTCCGCGCGGACCGCCCAGCCGCGGCGCCCCATCGCGGTGATCTTCGCCGCGACCTCCTCGGCCCGCTCGGCCCCGCCCTGGTAGGTCAGGGCGACGTCGGCACCGTCCTCGGCCAGCCGCAGCGCGACCGCCGCCCCGATCCCCCGGCTGCCGCCGGTCACCAGGGCCACCTTGCCGTCGAGCTTCGCCGCACCGTTCATCGTCATATCTCCAGAACTCCTCATTCGGATGTGATCCGACTCGTTCCGATCAGAACCCCCGGTTCCGATCTCGGACATGACTCGATCCTGGGCCTCGGCGCCGGAAACCTCCGGCGGTATTCAGACGTCGCGTTCAACCTTCAACTATCTCCCGAAGCGCCTGCGTGCACACCCTCACGCCCGCTCGCACGCTCCATCCCTCGCACCCGATCCCGGAAACGCGCCCGATCCCGGAAACACGCCCGGCCCCGGAAACGCGCCGGACCGAGCGGCCGGGCCCGGGGTGGGGCGGCCGCTCGGCGCGGGTGCGAGGAGGTGTCAGACGGTCAGGGTCTGGCCCGGGAAGATGAGATCCGGGTCGCCGCCGATGGTGCGGGCGTTCTTGTCGTACAGGTTGCCGGTGTCGGTGCCGAACTTGGCCGCGATCCCGCTCAGCGTGTCACCGCTCCTGACGGTGTAGCCGCCACCGGAGGTGTTCTTCTCCGAGGACGGCGCCGACTGCGCCGGCTTGGCCGACTGCTGCGGCTTCGACGTCTCCTGCTGCTTCGGCGCCGGCTTGCTCTTCGGCGCCTGCTGGGCCTGCGGCGCCTGGGTCTTGGGCGTCTGAGCCTTGGGCGTCTGGGCCTTGGGCGCCGGCTTGGCGGCCGGCTTCGAGGGTGCGGTGTCGGTGGTGTCGACGGCGGCCGGGGCGCCGCCCTTGCTCAGGCCCGCCTTGGCCGAGCAGACCGGCCACGCGCCGGGCCCCTGCGAGGCGAGGACCTTCTCGGCGACCGTGATCTGCTGCGCCTTGCTCGCCTGGTGGGCCTGGGGGGCGTAGGCGGTGCCGCCGTACGCCCTCCAGGTGCTGGGGGTGAACTGCAGTCCGCCGGAGAAGCCGTTTCCGTTGCTGATGCTCCAGTTGCCGCCGCTCTCGCACTGGGCGACGGAGTCCCAGCTGGAGGTGGGCGCGGCGGAGGCCGAGGTGGCCGTGACGAGGCCGGCCACCGGCAGGGCCGCGACAGCGGCGCCCGCGACGACCGCCATCCGCACGCGGTTGCGCTTGGTGGCGGTGGTGTCGGTGGCAGCGGCGGTCTCGTGACGGGAAGTCATATAAGTCCTCTCGGCAAGCCCCGGGCGGGCAGGCGGAACCAGACCCATGACGGGCCGATAGTCACGCTCACCTCGCTCGACGGGCGGCCGGACACGTCTGGGACGTGCCGTGCCGCCCCGGCCACCTCCACTCGCCGACGACCTGTTCGAGCTGGTCGCGTCGGCGGGCACGGCCCTCGCGCCGGGGGTCAGGTCGGCGGGCCGTGCGTCGGGGTGAACCCGGGTGGTGCTCGTTGCACCGCCAATGAAGCTACGGGCCACCTCGGGGTGCAGCAAGCAATTCTTGGTCTCCGCAGGTCAGTTGACTGTTACCGGCGGTATTGATCAAGGTGCCGTGCCCAGTTCGACCGGGTTTGACCGCATTTTCAAGATCAACTGATCAACTTTCACGCCCCCCTTCACCTCTGTCCACCTGTGAGCCCGAGCACACCATCCACCCACCGCGACTACGAGTTGACGCACCGTCACCGGCGAAGCCGGAGTTCCCCGTTCCGACGGGCCATCAGGTGGCATCCGCCACACCCGACACGCTCCGCGACCGGTCGGACGCGCTCAGTCCCGGGCGCCGAGCTCCGCGTCCCGCGCCAACAGCGCCGCCTGCACCCGGTTCTCACAGCCCAACTTGGCCAGGATCCGGCTGACGTACGTCTTCACCGTCGCCTCGCTCATGTGGATCCGCGCCCCCGCGTCCGCGTTGGACAGACCCTCGCCGAGCAGGGCCAGCACCTCCAGCTCGCGCGGCGTCAGCACCTCCAGCCGGCGCCGGGCCTCCGCGCTGCGGGCGGCCGCCGAACCGCTGCGCCCGGAGGCCAGCGAGTCGACGATGTGCCGGGTGGCGGCCGGGGACAGGAAGGCGTAGCCGCCGGCCGCCGCGCGCACCGCCTGGATCAGCTCGTGCGGCGCCGTGTCCTTGAGCAGGAATCCGGCGCCGCCCTCGGTCACGGCGCGCAGGACGTTCTCGCGCTCCCCGAAGGTGGTGAGGATCAGCGCCCGCGCGCCGGGCGCGACCCTCGGCAGCTCCCCGAGCGCCGTCAGCCCGTCCATCACCGGCATCTGGATGTCCAGCAGCACCACGTCCACCCGGTGCGCCCGGGCCAGCTCCAGCGCCTCCCGCCCGTCGGCGGCCTCGGCGACCACCTCGATGTCGGCGGCAGAGCCCAGGATCATCCTGATCCCGGCGCGGATGAGCGGCTCGTCGTCGGCGACGAGGACTCGGATCACGGCTGGTCATTCCCCTCGAACGGTGCTGCGGCAGGAACACCATCCTCACATCCGGCCGAACCCCGCGTCCCACCCGGTCAGGACGGTCAGAGCAGTCAGCCCGGTCAGGGCAGTCAGAGCGGTCAGAGCGGTCAGAGCGGTCACGGCGGTCAGGACTTCGTGAGGTAGTGCTCCTTCTCCACCAGCAGCCCGTCCTTGAAGCAGAACCGCATCACGTTGTCCTGGCCCCAGGCGTCGCTGAGGTCACCGGACAGGTACCAGCGGCAGTGCGCGCCCTCCGGGGGCTTGGGCCCGCTGCCCTGGTAGTCGTCGGTGAAGAAGGTGTTCCCCGGCGGCAGCCGGTGCAGCACGTCGGCCTCCGGCGTGCCGACCTCCAGCCCGTCGTACACCGACTTCGGCACCGTCGCGTCGCCGGTGCCCTGGACGAAGGCCACCACGCCCCAGATCAGCAGCCCCAGCACGGTCAGGCCGACCGCCCCCACCCCGACCGCGCAGCCGATCGCCGGACTGCGCCGCCCGTCCTCCGCCCCGACGACCGGCGGCAGGCCGTCCAGCACCCAGTCGTCGACTCCGGCGATCGCCGCGGCCCCGTCGCCCGCGCCCTCCGCCCCCTCGTACGGCAGCACGCCGGCCAGCCGGAACCCCTGATCCGGCGTCGGCCCGGCGTGCACCATGCCGCCGACCAGCCGGGCCCGCTCGCGCAGGCCGGTCAGCCCCTGGCCGCCGCTGACCGCCGGGCCCGCGCCGGCGCGCACGCCCACCGGCTCCGGCGTGCACGGATTGACCACCTCCACCACCAGCGCGTCCGGCTCGTACCGGAGCGCGACGGTGATCGGCGCGCCGGGGGCGTGCTTGTGCGCGTTGGTGAGCGCCTCCTGCACCATCCGGTACGCCGCGTGGGCCACCGCGGCGGCCAGCGGGCGCGGCTCGCCCTCCCGGGAGAAGGAGACCAGCGCCCCGGCCGCCCGAGAGGAGTCGACCAGCCCCTCGATCCCGTCCACCCCGCCCCGGGCCGGTGCCGCGGCCGTCGCCGGCCGCACCACCGTCGACTCGTCGTGCAGGACGCCGACCACCTCGCGCAGCTCGCGCATCGCCGCGACCGCCGCCTGCCGCAGCACCCCGACCGCCTCGCGCTGCCGGTCGTTGAGCGTACGGTCCACCTCCAGCGCGCCGGAGTGCACGGAGATCAGCGCGAGCTGGTGGCCCAGGCTGTCGTGCATGTCCTGGGCGATCCGGTGCCGCTCGCGCAGCCGGGCCTGGTGCACCACCATGACCCGCTCGCGCACCAGCTGGTCGTTGCGCTCGCGCAGCGCGTCCAGCAGGGCACGGCGCTGCGCCCGGTAGCGGCCCCACAGCGCGGGCAGCACGGCGACCAGCAGGAAGCCGCCGAGTGAGAGCCCGACGATCAGCTTGGGCGAGGCCGAGCCGGCGTCCTTCAGCACCCCGGTCACCATGAACAGCACCCAGCTCAGCACGAAGGTGCCGACCAGCGCGGTGACCCGGCGCAGCCTCGCCCCGGCCGACCAGCCCGCGCAGACCAGCAGCGGCATCGGGCCGACGGCCCAGCCGGCCGCGGCCGAGGTGAGCACCAGCACGGTCGCCGGGAAGGCCGGCCGCAGCACCCACAGCAGCGCGACCCCCAGCCCCACCAGGACCGGGTGGCCGACACCGGAGGCCACCTCCAGCAGGACCGCGACCCCGCCCATCAGCAGGGCCAGCGCGCCCTGGCCCACCACCCGCCGGGGCGGCCAGGGCCCGGGAAACGCCGTCCGTACCGCCTTCTTCCAGGCCCGCGCCATCGCATCCACCCGTCGAGGCTATCGGGCCGCGCCACCCGTCCGCCGCCACCGTTCGTCGCCCCCGCCCCCGACGAAAGTCGCCGCTCACGGCGTTCGGGGCACCTCCGTGGGCACTCCCGTGGACAGGTCCGTGGGCACGTCCTCGTCGAAGGCCGTGAGCAGCAGCGCCACGTCGTCCACCCGGTGCGAGGAGCCGACCTCACGCAGGATCCGTTCCGCCAGCAGCTCCAGGCCGTCCGGCCCCTGCTCCTCGCCGCGCCCGAGCGCGGCCCGCAGCAGGTCCACCCCCTGGTCGATCGCCACCGCCGGATCCTCCACCAGCCCGTCCGTGTACAGCGCGACCACCGTGCCGGGCGCCAGGCGCAGCTCGCTGACCGGGTACTCGGCCAGGTCCTCCACGCCCAGCAGCGGCCCGCCCGGCACGTACAGCGCCTCGGCCCACCCGTCCGGGAAGCGCAGCACCGGCGGCAGGTGCCCGGCCCGGGCGATCCGGGCGCGGCCGTCGGCGGGGGTGAGGCGGACGAGGCAGCAGCTGGCGAGCAGTCCGGGGTCGAGGTCGAGGAGGAGCCGGTTGGTGCGGGCGAGCACTTGGTCGGGCGGATCGCCGCCGGTGGCGAAGGCGCGGACGGCGCTGCGCAGCTGGCCCATGGTGGCGGCCGCGCCGACGCTGTGGCCCTCGACGTCGCCGATCACCAGGGTGACGTCCCCGCCGGTGACGATCGCGTCGTACCAGTCGCCGCCGATCTCCATGCCCTGGGTACCGGGCAGGTAGCGGGCGGCGATCCGGATGCCGGGCACGTCCGGGAGGCGGTGCGGCAGCAGCGCCTGCTGGAGGCCGCGGGCCAGGGTGAACTCGGCGTCGTACAGCCGGGCCCGTTCCAGGGCCTGGGCGATGAAGCCGCCGAGGGCGGTGAGCAGGCCGCGGTCCTCGGCGGTGAACGGGCGCGGCCGGTCGAAACCGAGGATGCAGCTGCCGACGGGGTGGCCGGAGGCGATCAGCGGCAGGAAGGCCCAGGCGCCCATCTCGTCGAGCGCGATGCCGGGGTAGGCGGCGGCGAGTTCGCGGACCGATTCGAAGAAGATCGGGGTGCCGGTGCTGAGCGTCTCCGCGCCGGGGATGCGGGCGGCGACGGGGGTGCCCTCGAAGCCGTCCAGGAAGCCGTCCGGGTAGCCGGTCTGCGAGATCAGGTGCAGGTGCTTGTCGCGCACCCCGTAGATGGCGAGCTCCTGGCCGCCGAAGGCCGGCAGGATCTCCTCGGCCACGGCCCGGCAGACCTCGCGCACGCTGACGGCCTCGGTGAGCGCGCTGGCGAGCTGGAGCAGGTGGTAGGTGCCGCCGATGCCGGCGGGGGCGTCGGTCCGGGTGGCGCCGCGGGCCGCGGGCGGCGGGGGCGCGGCCCGCGGTTCGGCAGCGCCCGGCGGGGCTTCGGCGGCCACCACCCGGCCGGTGACGCCGTGCGTGTCGGGGTAGAGCGAGAAGGCGAGCCAGCCGTCCGGCGGGCGGGCGGCCAGGAAGGCGGTGGGCTGCTGGGAGAGCAGGGCGGCCCGGTAGCGGTTCTCGAAGAAGGGGTCGGCGAGCCAGGGCAGCACGTCCCACAGGTGGTGGCCGACCAGGTCCTCGCGGCGCGCCTGGAGCAGTGGCTCGGTGGCGCGGTTGGCGTAGCCGACCCGGCCGTCCGGGTCGAGTGAGAAGACGCCCTCGCGCAGTCGCTCGACGGCGGCCGCGGCCGCGGTGAGGGTGCGGGCGTCCAGCACGGCGCCGACCAGATGGGTGCGGCCGTCCGCCGAGATCGCCGAGGGCACCCGCGCCCAGAGCTCCACCGGGTACGGGTGGCCGTCCGGCCCGAGCACCCGGACCCTGGCCGCCAGCACCTCGCCCAGGGCCAGGGCGGTCCGGGCGGCGGCCCGGAACTCGGGCAGGTCGCCGGGGGCGATCCGGCTGCCGAGGGCGGCCGCCGTGCCGTCGAACTCGTCGGGTGCGAGGCCGAAGATCGCGAGGAACTGCTCGTCGGCGGCCAGCGCCCCGGTGGCGACGTTCCAGTCGAACATCCCGACCCGGCAGGTCGGCGCGGACGGCGGCGGCAGCTCGACCACGGCAGCGTCGCCGCCCGGCTCCACGGGGTGCCCGGCCGCCGCCAGGCCCGCCAGCCCGGCGGCCAGCCGCCCGGCCACCTCCGCCAGCCGCGGCGGGGCGTCCTCCGGGACGCCGTCGTCGGAGGCCGGCCAGAACACGCTGAGCACCCCGAACCGCTCCCCGCCGCCCGCCACCGGCACGCAGGCGGAGGCGAAGTCGTACGGCATGCCGACCGCGAGCTGCGGGAAGCGCCGCATGGTGTCCTCGGTGTCGGCGAGGGTGATGGTCCGCCCGGTGCGGAAGCTGACGGCGACGGGCAGCGGGCCGGCGGCGGCGATCCGCCGGAACGGGCTCATGATCGACAGCGGTACGCCCGCGATCGTGCAGAGCACCAGCGAGCGGCCGTCCCGCGATCGCAGGTACACCATCGCCCCGTACGCCCCGGTGCCGCCGAGCGCCCGGCGGACGGCGCCCGCCAGCAGGTCGTCCCGCTCGACCGCCGCCGGGGCGGCGTCAAGCTCCTGCGGCCGGTGCGGGCCGGGCGGCGCCGCCCGGTCACGGCCGCCCGCGTGCGGATGGCGCATGCTCTTTTGCTACGCCGGGCCCCGGGGCGTGTCAAGGCGAGCCCCCCGCGGCCCCGGATGCCCGTCGGCCCCGGTTGCGCCAGCATGGACGGCATGCCGACCACCTCCGGCCGCACCACCGTGGTCAACCTCAAAGGCCACCGCGACGACCCCTCCTGCGCCGACGTCGTCTACGTCGGCCGCGCCATGCACCGCGGCGGCTGGCACCTGTCCGAGTCCCCGCTGCACTGCCCCTACCGCCCCGGCCCCGACCTCACCCGCGAGCAGATGGTCGCCGACTACCGCGCCTACCTCCTCGCCCGCCCCGACCTGCTCGCCCTCGTCCCGCCCCTGCGCGGCCACCGCCTCGGCTGCTGGTGCGCCCCGCTCCCCTGCCACGCCGACGTCCTCGCCGACCTCGCCGACCACCCCCCGCAGCACTGACGGGCGGGCGCCTCACAGCCCGGAGAGGTCGGCCTCCACCGCGTACGGCACCACGGCCTTGACCCGGCCGGTGAACAACTCGCCCGCCCGGTACGAACGGCTCGCCGCGTCCAGCACGTAGGTGTGGACGATCGGGACGCCGTCGGCGACCTGCTCGACCCGCCAGTAGAACGGGATGCCCGCCTTGGCGTACTGGTCCAGCTTGACCACCCGGTCGGTGGTCTCCGAACCCGGTGAGACGACCTCGACGAGCAGCAGCACGTCCGCGGGTCTGGTGGGCGACTCGTCGATCGTGTCCGCCCGGTAGACCACCACGTCCGGGCGGCGGTTGTTCAGCGGCACGTCCTGGAGCCTGACGTCGAAGTCCGTGTCGGCGTTCCACTCGGCGCCGCCGGCCGCGTCCAGGGCGTTCGCCAGGAACCGTGCGAGCCGGTTGTGCCGTTTGGAGGCGCTCGGGCTCACGACCACCATCCCGTCGACGATCTCGATGCCCGCGCACTGCTCCACGGTCCAGGAGTCGTACTGCTCGCTGCTGATCTGCCGGTGCATCCACTCGGGTGCGATCATCTCGGCCGTCACGCCGTACCTCCCCCGGGGCTGCTGGGCGGGCCTGTGCTGTGCCTCAGCCTAGTACGCCGCCGGTCGGGGTTTCGGGTGGTTCGGGGGCTGTTCGATATCCTCCGGGCGAGTGGTGGCGCGTGGGGCGCCGCGGGGGAGGTGGGAGCCGGTATGCAGTCGCCGTCGTCCGAGGGGCCCGTGCGCGAGACGTCGTGGCAGTGGGACGGGGAGGCGGACGGCGCCGCGGGGGAGCCCGCGGACGTGGTCGGCGGGGGCGGGGACGGGCCGCGGCTGAGCCGGCGCGGGCTGCTGGCGGGGGCCGGGGCGCTGGCGGCGGGCGCGGCGGTGTGGGCGTTCGGCCGTTCGGGTGCGGACCAGCCGGCTCCGCCGCCGCAGCCGAAGCCGACCGCGCTGTCCGGGCCGACCCCGCTGTGGACGTACCGGGGGCCGGAGGCGATGACCCCGGAGCGGCTGACCGGCCCGCCGACCCGGCCGGTGTTCCTGTCCCGGGCCGGGCTCCAGGTCCTGGACCCGGCCACCGGCGAGGCGGCGCGGCTGCTCACCATCGACCCGCCGCGCGGGAACTGGCCGAGCGACCTGGAGGTGCTGGGCAAGGTGGTGCTCGGGCCGGACCGGCTCTTCACCACCTCCCCTGGCCACCTGGACGCCCGCCACCTCGGCGACCCCGCCGCCGACTGGAGCCTGCCGCTGCCCGACGACCTGCAAGGCTCCGTCCAGCTGTCCGGCTTCGACGACGGCACCCTGTACGGCTACGTCTGGGACTGGTCGCGGGAGAGCTCGACGCCGGACGGCCGGCTCTTCGCCGTCCGGGTCGCGGACCACTCGATGCTGTGGCACCTCCCCACCGACCGCAACGAGCAGCCGTTCACCCCGGTCACCGCGCCCGGCGGCCGCCTCCCGTGCCTGCGCAACCTGGGCAACGGCAGCGAGCTGGTGGTCCGGGACACCGCCGACGGCCGGGAGCTGTGGACGGCCCCCGGCGCCGGGGACCTGGGCTGGTGCGTCGGCGGCCCGGTGCACGTCTACGTCCCCGACGGGGCCGGCGGCGTCCGCGCGCTGCGCCCCGGCGGCGAGCCGGCCTGGACGGTCTCCCCCGGCCGGGGCGAGTCGTGGCGGGCGATGCCCGCGGTCTCCGACGGCCCGCGGGTCTACCTGGCCCGCGACAACGGCCTGGTCACCGGGCACGACGCGGTCACCGGCGCACTGCAGTGGTCCTACCGGCTGCCGTTCCTGCTGGACCGCCGCAGCCATCCGCTGGTGGCCGGCGGCACGCTGTTCGTCCCCGGACCGGCGACCGCCGGGGTGTGCGCGATCGACACCGCGAGCGGCACACCGCGCTGGACGTTCCTCGACTCGGGCCCCGGCAAGGACGTCTGGTCGCTCGCCGTCGACGCGAACCACCTCTACGCCGGCCACGACGACGTCCTGCACGCCCTCCCGCTCACCTGACCGCCCGGCACCACAGCCACGACGGCACGGCGACACGACGGCACGACAGGATGGCCCGATGCAGGTACACCCGATCTCCCCCGACCGGCTGGCCGAAATGCTCGCCGACCGCATCGCCGCGCTGTCCGACCCCGGCGGCCGGTGGCTGCGGGTCGCGGTGGACGGCGCGCCCGCCGCCCGCCCCGACCTGCTCGCCGACGCCCTGGTGGAGCCGCTGCGGCTGCGCGGCCGCCCCGCGCTGCGGGTGTCGGCGGCGGGCTTCCTGCGCCCGGCCTCGATCCGGCTGGAGTACGGCCACCAGGACGCGGACGCCTTCCACGACCTCTGGCTGGACGACGGCGCCCTGCTGCGCGAGGTGCTGGACCCGCTGGAGCCCGGTGCCAGCGGCCGCGTCCTGCCCTCGCTGCGCGACCCGGCGACGGACCGCTCGACCCGCGCCCCGTACGCCGAACTGCCGCCCGGCGGCGTGCTGTTGCTGGACGGCGCGCTGCTGCTCGGCCGCTGGCTGCCGCTGGAGCTGGCCGTCCACCTCGCGCTCACCCCGACTGCCCTGGCCCGCCGCACGCCCGCCGACCAGCAGTGGACGCTGCCCGCCTTCGCCCGCTACGAGGCGGAGACCGGCCCGACCGAGGCCGCCGACGTCACCGTCCGGGTGGACGACCCGCGTCACCCGGCCCTGGTCGAGCGGAGCTGACGCCCGTACCGGCCGGGGCCGGGCCGCGCTGGCAGTAGGGGCACCAGTACGCCACCCGGTCCTGCGGGGGCGCGCCCTGGCGGGCGGTCCGGACGAGGGTGCCGCAGCGCGGGCAGGGGCGGCCGGCCCGGCCGTAGACCCAGTGCTGGTGGCCGCGCCGGGTGTCGCCGGTGGTGACGTGTCCGGGGCGCAGCCGGTTGGCGTCGAGGAGCTCCCGGGCCCGCTCCACCAGCCGGTCGGGGCGCGGGAGTTGGCGCACCTCGGTCCACGGGGTGACGCCGGCCAGGTAGCAGAGCTCGGCGGCGTAGACGTTGCCGATGCCGGCGAGGTTGCGCTGGTCGAGCAGCGCCTCGGCGAGCGGGCGGCCGGGGTGGGCGAGCAGCCGGCGGACGGCCTCCACCGGGTCCCAGTCGGGGCCGAGCAGGTCGGGGCCGAGGTGGCCGACGGCGCGTTGCTCGTCGGCGGTGCGCAGCAGGTCGACGACGGGCAGCCGGTAGCCGACGGCGGTGCCCCGCTCGGTGCCGAGGACGGCGCGGATCTGCCAGGCGGGGCCGCCGGACCAGCGCTCGCCGGGCCGGTAGACCTCCCAGCGGCCGTCCATCCGCAAATGGGTGTGCAGGGTGAGGCCGCCTTCGAGGCGGGTGAGCAGGTGCTTGCCGCGCGGGGCGACCTCCAGCACCCGGCGGCCGGCGAGGACGGCGGTGGCGTGCGCGGGCACCCGCAGGTCGGCGCTGGTCAGCACCTGCCCGGCGAGGGCCTCGTGCAGCCGGGCCGCCGCGCGGTAGACGGAGTCACCTTCTGGCATGTCTCCATCCTCCACCGCGCGGCGGCCCGGCGGGGCGGCGCGCTACTCGCCCTCGGCCACCTGGCCCTCTCGGACGACGACGACCGGGCAGGGCGCGTGCTCGGTGAGGTGGCGGCTGACCGAGCCGAGCAGCACGCCGGAGAAGCCGCCGAGGCCGCGGCTGCCGACGACGAGCAGCGCGGCGCCCTTGGCGGCCTCCAGCAGGGCCTGGGCGGCGTTGCCGGGCATCACGCTCTCACTGATCCGCACGCCCGGGTCGTCGCCGACGACCCTGACAACGGTGTCGGAGAGGGTCTTGCCGGCCAGTTCCTCGGGGTTGAAGACCTCGGCGGACGGCACGCTCGGCGCGGCCCAGCCGTAGAACGCCGGGTACTCCCAGGCGGCGATCGCGGTGATGGTCCCGCCGACGGCTCGCGCGTAGTCGACCGCCCAGCGCAGCGCCTGCTCCGAGGCGGGCGAGCCGTCCACGCCGACGACGATCCGGGGGTTGGCACTCATGGCGTTACTCCTTGGCGCTCAGTTCCTGCTCGGTCCCGACACCCCGAACATAGATCAAATCGGGTGTGTGGTCGGCATTTGCCACGCCGTGATCGGCGTTTTACATTCAGATCGATGGCACATGGCCTGGCCGATCTGCGGTTCGGCGGTTCTGCGGTTCTGCGGTTCTGCGGTTCTGCGAGAGTGCCCGGGTATCGGACCAGCCCCGACGACTCAACTCCGGTAAGCGGCCCAGGAGTCGGCCATCCGCTGGACCTGGCCGGGGGTGAACTGGCTCATGCAGGAGTCGTAGCTGTAGTCCATGAAGTTGTGGATCGGGTCCAGGCCGGGCCCGGTGCAGGTGCGGCGGCCCTCGGGGCAGCCGTAGGCGGGGGTGCGCTCGGGCGGGGTGTCGTCCACGTAGTCGCCCGGGGGCAGGCAGCCGCCCTGGAAGGTGTGGAAGAGGCCGAGCCAGTGGCCGATCTCGTGGGTGGCGCTGCTGCCCTCGTTGTAGTGGGCGGCGGCGCCGCCCGGCAGGGAGGCGTCGAGGACGACCACGCCGTCGTCGGCGGGGTTCGAGCGGTAGGCGCCCGGGAAGGTCGACCAGCCGAGCAGGGACTGGCCGAGCTTGGCGGTGTAGAGGTTGAGGGTGCCCGCGTCGCCCTTGCGCAGCGCGTTCTTCATTCCCGTCTCGGTCCCGGAGCCGGGGGTCATGCCGTCGTACCAGGAGGCGTTGTCGGTGTAGTCGGTGCCGGCCAGCTCGAAGTGGAACGGGCTGGGGGTGTTGCCGTCGCCCTGGCCGCCGTAGGTCGCGTTGAGGTGGTCGATCTGGGCGGCGACGACGCCCCCGTCGAGCCGGCCGGCGTCACCAGCGTGGATCACGTGGACGAAGACCGGCACCGTCGTCGGGGCGCCGACCCGGGCGTGCGCGGAGGAGAGCTGGGCGAGCCGGTCGTCGAGGTCCGCCTGCATCGCCCGGGCCTCGGCGGCGGTGACGGCGTTCGGGTCCTGCCCGGCCTGACTGCCGGCCGGCTTGCGGGCGGCGGCAGCGACGGCGACGGCATCGACAGCGGCGGCGTCGGCGTCGGCGTCGGCGTCGGACCCCGCACAGGCCGCGGTCACGGCGGCCGCGGCGGTCACGGCGGCGGAGTGCGGGGCCGGGGCGGCGAGCTGGCTGAGACCGGCGGCCGCGACCAGCACGGCGGCCCAGGGGAACAGACGGGGGGTACGCGAGCGCACCCGGGCAGTACGGCGCATCTGCGCTCCTGACAAGGGAGTTGGCGGATTGTCGGCCGCGCCCCGGGCCCGCCCGGCTCGGCGCGGACCCGCCGAGACTACGACGCGGCGAAGACGATCTCCCGCAGGGCGCGCGCGGCGGCCCGGTCGAGTACCACGGCCGACGCACAGCCCTCCGGCGCCCGTCCGGCCCCGGTGAGCCGGCGCCGCAGCCTGTCGACGGCGGCCCGGTGCCGGAGGAAGGCGTAGCGGGAGACGCTCTGCCCCCGGCTCTGCTGGCCCTCCCGCGCCTCGGCCGGTTCGGCGTCCAGCAGCAGCAGGTGCACCCGGCGGCCCTGCCGGGCGGCGGTGCGGGTCAGCCAGAGCCGCACCCAGGACAGCGATCCGCAGTCGTGGACGGCGAGCGGCCCGCCGGCCAGCACCGCGCGCCGCAGCCGCCGGTAGTGCGCGATCCGCGCCAGCGGGCGGTAGAGGGCGTACGGGAGGCGGCCGGGCAGCCTGGCCGCGTACTCCTCGCGGACCAGCTGGGAGTCGACCAGTGGGGCGCGCACGCAGCGGCGCATCAGGGTGCTCTTGCCGCTGCCGGGCAGACCGGAGACGACCAGCAGGTCGCCGGCGGGGTAGTGCAGCGCCACCGGGGCGGGGCCGGTCCGCAGGTCGTGCAGGCCGGGCTGCACCCGTAAGGCCTGCGGGGCGCCGGCTGGGCCCTGTCCAGGAGGCGACGGCACCCGGGGTGCCGCCGCCTCCGCCGTTCTCGTCCTGGTCACCGGTCCTCCCCGCGCCGTTCCCTCCCTTGGAGCATTACGCATTCCCAAGAGCGAGTAAAGAGCGGTGATCGCCGGGCCCGGCCGGCCGGTACCGGATCAGGGCGTGCCGTGCGGGCGGGTCAGCCGAGCTGGGGGGCGACCCGGGAGGCGATGAGCTCCAGGTGGTCGAGGTCGTCCAGGTCCAGGATCTGCAGGTAGACCCGCTCGCTGCCGACGGCCGCGTACCGGCCGATCCTCTCGGCGACCTCGTCCGGGGTGCCGGCCAGGCCGTTGGCCTTCAGCTCGTCCACGTCCCGGCCGATCACGGCCGCCCGGCGGGCCACCTCGGCGTCGTCGCGGCCGACGCAGGCGACCAAGGCGTTGGAGTACACCAGGTCGCCGACCGAGCGCCCGGCCTGCTCGACGGCGGCCTTGACCCGGCCGAACTGGGCGGCGCTGTCCTCCACCGAGGCGAACGGCAGGTTGAACTCGTCAGCGAAGCGGGCGGCCAGCGCCGGGGTCCGCTTCGGGCCGAGGCCGCCGACCAGCACCGGGATCCGGTCCTGGGCCGGCTTGGGCAGGGCCGGCGAGCCGGTCAGCGTGTAGTACTCGCCGGCGAAGTCGAAGGTGTCGCCGAGCTTGGTGTTCCACAGGCCGGTGATGATCGCCAGCTGCTCCTCCAGCCGCCCGAACTTCTCCTTCGGGAAGGGGATGCCGTAGGCGGCGTGCTCGGCCTCGTACCAGCCGGCGCCGAGGCCGAACTCGACCCGGCCGCCGCTCATCGCGTCCACCTGGGCGACCTGGATCGCGGTGACGCCGGGCAGGCGGAAGGTCGCGGCCGTCATCAGGGTGCCGAGGCGGATGGTGCGGGTGTCGCGGGCGAGGCCGGCCAGGGTGATCCAGGCGTCGGTCGGCCCGGGCAGGCCGTCGACGTCGCCCATCTTCAGGTAGTGGTCGGAGCGGAAGAAGGCACTGAAGACGCCCAGGTCCTCGGCGGCCCGGGCGACCGTCAGGAGGGTGTCGTAGCTCGCGCCCTGCTGCGGTTCGGTGAAGATGCGGAGATCCATGCGGACCATTCTGGTACAGACCACCCGTGGATCGGTGCAGAGAACCGGCCAAGCCGCCGAAACTCCCGAAGGTGGCCAAGGTCTCAGCACGGAACCGTCACGAGCCGCCGGTCCGGCCGACCCGCTCGCCTACGGTGGACGGATGTTCGCCACCCCCGACGAATCCTTCCGGCGCTCCCCCGACGATCCGGCCGGCTGCCCGCTGCCCGGCATCGTCGCCGCGTTCACGCCCCGGCTGTCCGAGTTCGCCTTCGAGCCCGGCTTCGTCGCGATGGTCGACCAGCACGTCGCGATGCTGCGCGAGCTGCTGTACGCGCAGGGGCCGGAGCTGGCGCCCCGGCCCCTGGACCGTGAGGAACTGTCGGACTACGCGCTCGGCTTCCTGGACGCGCTCACCGAGATCGGCTGGCGGGAACCGGTGGGGTACGACTACGCGGTGCACCGGCTGACCGCGATCTGCTGGCTGGTGCGCGAGCAGGGCCTGCTGCGGGCCTGAACCCGCTGCGGGTCGCTGCCTAGCTCGGTTGGTCGCCCGGGCGGCCCGGGTCGATGCCGGGCGGCGGCGGGGTGGTGCCCGGGGCGGCCTGGGTGGTCGGCCGGGCCGGCTGGTTGGCCAGCACGTCCGCCCGGCCCGCCTGGTAGGCGCTGCCGCGCAGTTTGGCGCTCTCCTGCTCGGCGTGGTCCAGCCAGCGCTCCCAGCGCTGGCGCATCGGCAGGATCAGGCCGCCGCCGACACCCACCACCAGCACACCGGCGATCGTGGCGAGCACCGCGATCAGCACCGGTCCGGTGATCGCGGTGGCGATCCCGGCCTGGCCGAGCGCCGCGATCACGCCCAGCGCGACGATGAACGCCCAGGCGATCGTGGCGACCGTACGGCCGTACGAGGCGCCGGCGAGCGCGTTGCGCACGATGTCGCGGACGCCGTTGGCGATGGCCATCGCGACCACCACGATCGCGACCGCCACGATGCCCCGGGGCAGCCAGGCGACGATGCTGTGGATCATCACGCTGATCGGGTTCGGGCCGAAGACGCCGAACGCCAGCTGCAGCACCATCAGCAGGATCGCGTAGTAGACGATCTTGCAGATGATGCCGGTCATGTCGTAGTTCGACCCGCTCAGGTGGCGGGCCATCCCGGCCCGCTCGGCGACCCGCTCCGAGCCGACCTTGCGCAGCACGCGGTCCAGGACCTTGGCGATCGCCTTCGCCACGATCCAGCCGATGACCAGGATCGCCAGGAAGGCGATGAACTGCGGGACGAATTTGGCGATCTTGGACCAGGCGTCGGTGAAACCCGATCCGAAGTCCACGGAGAGTGCGAGCTGCTGAGCCACGGAGTCCTCCACTCGGTGACACGGCGCCACGAGCGGCGCGTGCGGCCCCCCACCCTTCGTGGATAGCAGCACCCCGCCCGGCCCGCGCGCGCCTGGTCCCCGGGCTGCTCCCCCCGGGTGAAACGGGCCCGTAGACGCCCCGCGTAAAGTGATGTTCAAGGGCACGGGACGGGGGCGGGACGGGACAGGACGGTGCGGGTGTGAGCAGCGACACGGTGGACGGCGGCACGACGACCGGCAGCACGGCCGGCAGCACCGCCGGGCACCCGGCACTGCGCTGGCGGGTGCGGCCCGAGGCGCCGCGCGCCGCCGTCCTGGTGCTGCACGGCGGCGAGGAGCACAACCTCGCCCGACCCGGCCCGGTCAACCTGCCGCTGCTGCGGATGCACGGCTTCCTGCGCTCCCTCGCCAAGGACACCGCCGGCGCCGACGTGGCCGTCGGCACCGTCCGCTACCGCCACCGGGGCTGGAACGGGCAGCGCGCCGACGCCGCGCTGGACGCCCTCGCCGCCCTCGACGAGCTGGCCCGGGAGCTGGGCGAGGTGCCGACCGTCCTGATCGGGCACTCGATGGGCGGGCGCGCGGCCCTGCGGGCCGGCGGCCACCCGGCCGTCACCGGCCTGGTCGCCCTCGCCCCCTGGTGCCCAGCCGAGGACCCGTGCGAGCAACTGGCCGGACGGGACGTGCTGCTGCTGCACGGCGACCGCGACAAGGTCACCCCGCCCGCCGAGACCCGGGCCTTCGCCGCCCGCAGCCGGGCCGCCGGCGCCCGCGTCTGCGGCTACACCGTCACCGGCAGCGGCCACGCCATGCTCCAGCGCATCCCCGACTGGCACCGGGCCACCACCCGCCTGGCCACCGCCCTGCTCGGCCTGCGCCCGCTCCCCGCCGAGACCGTCTCCGCCCTCGCCCTCCCGCCCGCCTCCCCCGAGGCCCTCACCCTCGCCCTGCCCCGCCAGCCGCGCGGCTGACCCCGCACGGGCCGGCGGCCGCGCAGCGGCGCAGCGGCGCGGGCGTCAGCGGGCCAGGCGGCCGAGGAGCGCGGAGGCCGCGGTGATGCCGAGCACGGTGGCCACGGTCAGGACGGCGAAGTCGAGCGGGAGGTGGGCGCGGGTGCCGATCAGCAGGCCGCGCAGGGCGTCGACCTGGTAGCTGAGCGGGTTGGCCCGGCTGACCACCTGGAGCCAGCCCGGCATCAGGTCCACCGGGTAGAGGGCGTTGGAGCCGAAGAAGAGCGGCATGGTGATCGCCTGGCCGATGCCCATCAGTCGGTCACGGGTGAGCACGATGCCGGCGATGGTCATCGAGAGGCAGGAGAAGAACGCCGAGCCGAGCAGCACGGCGACCACGACCCCGAGCAGCCGCAGCGGGTTCCAGGTCATCGCGACTCCGAGCAGGGCGGCGATCACCACCACGACGACGGCCTGGATCACCGCCTTCACCCCGGCGGCGAAGGCCTTGCCGGTCACCAGCGCCGCGCGCGGGGTGGGGGTGACCAGCAGCTTGGTGAGCACCCCGGAGTCCCGCTCCCAGATGATCATGATGCCGTAGAAGATCGCGATGAACATGGCGGACTGGGCGATGATCCCGGGGGCCAGGAAGTCCAGGTAGGGGATGCCGCCGGTGGGGATGGCCTTCAGCCGGGTGAAGGTCTCCCCGAAGATCAGCAGCCACAGCGCGGGCTGCACGGCCCGGGTGTAGAGCTCGGTGCGGTCGTGGCGCAGCTTCTGCAGCTCGACGGTGCACATCGCCAGCGTCCGGGCGGGCACCAGCCGCCAGCCGGTGCGGGCGCGCGGGGGGACCAGCAGCAGCCCGAGGTCGGAACGGGCGGCGGTCGCGGTCGCGGCGGCAGTGGCGGGGCCCGGGGGCTCAGCCGACGCGGGAGGCGGTGCGGCGGGTACGGCGGACATCGCTGAACTCTCCTTCCGGGGCCTCGCCGGGGGCCAGCTCGCGGCCCGCGAAGTGGCGGAACACGTCGTCCAGACTGGGGTCGGCGAGCTGCGGATCCTGCGCGCGGACCACGGTCTTCAGCTCCTCGGTGGTGCCGAGCGCGCGGATCCGGCCGCGGTCCATCAGGGCGATCCGGTCGCAGTAGCGGTCGGCCTCGTCCATGTAGTGGGTGGTGACCAGCACCGTCATCCCGGTGGCCCGGCGGACCGCCTCGACGCACTCCCAGACGCCGGTGCGGGCGATCGGGTCCAGGCCGATAGTGGGCTCGTCCATCACCAGCAGGCGCGGGGCGCTGACCAGGGCCTGGGCGAGCTCCAGCCGGCGGACCATGCCGCCGGAGTAGGTGCCGGCCATCCGGTCGGCCGCCTCGGCGAGGCCGACGGCGGCCAGCGCCTGGGCGACCCGCTCGCGGCGCTCGCCGTGCGGCACGTCGAAGACGCGGGCGAACAGCGCGACGTTCTCCCGACCGGTCAGCCCACCGTCCGCGGAGAGCTGCTGCGGCACGTAGCCGAGCAGTCGGCGGACCTCCATCCGCTGCCGGGCGGGGTCGTGGCCGAAGACCCGCACCATGCCGGCGCGGACCGGCAGCAGGGTGGTGATCGCCCGGATCGTGGTGGTCTTGCCCGCGCCGTTGGGGCCGAGCAGGCCGAACACCTCGCCGGTGCGCACGGTCAGGTCGACACCGTCGACGGCCTTGGTGCTGCTGCCCTTCCCGCGCCCGTGGTGGAAGGTGTACTCCAGGCCGCGGCAGACCACCGCCTCGTCACCGCCGTTCTCCGGGAACGTCATCGCTCCTCCTCCCCCGGCTCGCCCGGTCGGGTGCGCAGGCCCGTCGCCACCTCGCGCAGCGCGGGCACCGCGGCGGCCAGGGCCGCCCGGGAGTCGGCGGGCAGCCCGGCCACCACCTCCCCCACCAGCGCGGCGCGCCGGGCCCGCCAGACCGCGAGGCGTTCGACGGCCTCGTCGGTGGCGTACAGCAGGGCCGCCCGGCGGTCGGCCGGGTCCACCTCGCGGCGCAGCAGCCGCAGCGCGACCAGCTGGTTGACCAGGGTGGAGACCGAGTTGCCAGCGAGGCACAGCTCCTCGGCCGCGTCGGACACCCGCAGCCCGGGGGTGTCCATCACCAGGCGCAGCAGTTCGATCTGCGCCCCGCGCAGCCTCGGCTCGGTGAGTCCCTGCCGCAGTCGGCGGCGGACCAGGCGCTGGATGCCGACCAGCAGGGCGGAGAGTTCGTCGGCCACGTCGGGATCGGGGGTCGTCGGAAGGTCGACGGCCGGTGCGGGGGTGAGCGTCTCCGGTGTCGCACTCATACCTCCGATTTTAGCTCTCAGTGAGAGGTATTCGTCCAGAGGGCGGACGGGGTGGACCGGAGGACTGCCGGGCGGGGCGCGGCTGTGCCAGGATCCCGGGTGACCGTGTACGGACACCCACCCACCCTCACCGCTGGGAACCCTCATGAGAAGACTCGCGCTCCGCGTGCTGTCCGCGGCAACGGCGCTGTCCGCGTTGCTCGTTGTGCCGGCGGCCACTGCCGCTACCGCCGCCCCGGACATCGCCACCGAAAGCGCCACCACCGCCGCCCCGGCGCCGCTCAGCGGCGCGCAGTTGGCGGCCTCCTGGGCGGGACCGCTCAGCACCCGGGGGCGGTACGTCGTCGACGCGTCGGGCGACCGGTTCAAGTTGAAGTCCGGCAACTGGTCCGGCGCGCAGGGCACGTGGCAGGGCAGCGGCTCGACCACCGATCCGGCGAACAACCAGGCCGGCCAGGTCTCGTACAACCTGCCGCTCGGCCTCGACCGGGCGCCGCTGTCCGAGATCATGGCGGGCTTCCACAGCCTCGGGCTCAACAGCGTCCGACTGCCGTTCGCGGACGCGATGATCCGGGACACCGCCGCCGTCCCGGACGCCGCCGTCGCCGCCAACCCCGGGCTGCGCGGCAGCACCCCACTGCAGGTGTACGACGCGGTGGTGGCGGCGCTCACCGCCGACGGGTTCGCGGTGATCCTCAACAACCACACCACCGGGTACCGGTTCTGCTGCGGCCTGGACGGCAACGAGCGGTGGAACAGCGGCCAGTCCACCGAGACGTGGGAGCAGGACTGGCTGTTCATGGTGAACCGGTACCGGGCCAACAAGCGCGTGGTCGGCGCCGACCTGCGCAACGAGGTCCGCCGCGACACCTGGGACGACCCCAACTGGGGCCTGGGGGACGGCCACGACGCGTACGCCGCCTTCGAGGAGGCGGGCAACCGGATCCTCCGGGCCGCCCCCGACCTGCTGATCATCATGGAGGGCATCAACTGGCAGGGCGTCCCGCTGGCGGGCCTGCCGCACGGCCGTCCGATGCTCAAGCCGGTGGCCACGCTCTCCCACACCCTGATCGACTCGGGCAAACTGGTCTACTCGGCGCACTTCTACGGGTACACCGGCTCGGCCAACACCGGCGCGGGCAGCGGTCCGGGCGCCACCGGCGATCCCCGCTACCAGGACTTGACGCCCAGTCAGCTCGCCGCCGTGGTCGACGAGGAGGCGCTCTTCGTCACCCGCGCCGGGCAGCACTTCACCGCCCCGGTCTGGATCAGCGAGTTCGGCGCGGGCGGGCGGGGCCCGACCGACGCCAAGGAGCAGGCCTGGTTCGACCGCTTCACCGCGATCCTGGCCGAACACGACACCGACTTCGCCGTCTGGCCGCTGGTCGGATGGCACAACGACGGCGTGCCGCAGGACAGTTGGGCGCTCCTCCACTACGACCGGGCCGGCCGGCGGCTGAGCGTCGAAGACCCGGGCGACTGGCGCGCCGCGGACTGGAACCGGCTGGTCGCCGCCCCCGGGTACACCGGCCCGGTGCCGGCCGCCGCCCGCTGGAACCTGCTCGACCTCGACCACACCGACCAGAACGCCTCCCGGCGGATGCTGGCCCTGCCCGACTGGAGCAGCGGCAACCGCAAGGGGAACTGCCCGGACGGCCAGCGCCTGATCGGCCTCGGCCGCGGTGACGGCCGCGGCCTGTGCACCGACGCCGGGCAGCCCGCCACCGGGGCGGACGCCTGGACGACCGTCACGGACGAGCGCTACGTCACCGGCGGCGACTGGGCACCCGGCTACAACAAACTCCAGTGCCCGGACGGCCGGTTCGCGGTCGGCTACAGCGTCCGCGCCGACGCGATGGCCGCCCTGCTCTGCGCCCCGGCCGCGGCCGCGCCGCCCGCCGCGGCCGACCGGGTGCTCTGGTTCGACCACGGCGACAACCGGCCCCCGGCCGCCACCGGCGCCGACTCGGCGGCGAGCGACTGGGCGCCCGGGGCCTACAAGGGGCAGTGCGCCTCGAACGAGTACGTCGCGGGGGTCGCCTTCACCTGGCGCTGGCTGCACGCCGGCGTCCCGGACGCGCTGCTCTGCCGTCCACTGGCCTGACACCGCCGCTGCCGGGGCCCGGCCGACGGGCCGGGCCCCGGCGGGAACGGTTCAGCTCAGCGCGGCCTGGGACTCCACGACCACGCCGTACAGGTCGCCGATCGTCGCCAGGGCGCTGCGGTGCAGCTGGGCAGCGGTCACCCGGGTGCCCGCCGAGGCGAGCGGGCGGGTCGCGCAGGCGTCGGCGACGACGGTCGGCCGGTTGCCGCGCAGGAAGGCGCCCGCGGTGGTGAAGGCCACGCACATGTGGGTCATGAAGCCCGCGACCACCACGTCCTGGTGGCCGGCCTCGTCGAGCAGGGCGCCCAGGCCGGTGCCGACGAAGGCGTCCGGGGCCTGCTTGACGACCACGGCCTCGCCCTCGGCCGGTGCCACGGCGGGGTGGATCTGCCCGATCTCGGCACGGACGTCGTACGGGGTGCCCGCGCCGCCGTCGTTGATCACGTGGATGACCGTGGCGCCCGCCGCGCGCGCCCGGGCGAGCAGGGCAGCGGCCGCGTCGAGCGCCTCCCGCCAGCCCTCCAGCTCCATCACGCCGCGCACGTAGGTGTTCTGGTAGTCGATCAGGATCAGCGTGGACGCGGCGAGCGTGGCGGGCGTCTCGTCGAGGCCGTTCAGGGCGCGCAGGGTCGTCGTGGGCATGGGGGGGACCACCTTCGGTTCGGTGCACGGGTAAGGGCGGGCGGCGGCTGCGACGGCCGCGGCGGCCCGGCCCCTGGAACGCTACGACCGGTCACCGAATGTCGGCAATGCCGTCTAACCTGCAGATTCCGACATCGAGAGAGCACGAAGAGAGCGCAGGTGGGGCCGTGGGCGCCGTACAACGACTGATCGTCATCGTCCTGTTCGAGGGCGTCGACCTGCTCGACGTCACCGGACCGCCCGAGGTGTTCTCCCTCGTCCGGCGGGAGACCGGCGACGCGACCGGCTACCGCGTCGTCCTCGCCGCCGCGACCACGGACCCGGTCACCACCGCCGCCGGCGTGCGGATCCTGCCCGACCTCACCTTCGACGAGGCCGCCGCGAGCGCCATCGACACCCTGCTGGTGCCCGGCGCCGTCGAGGTGGACGGCCCGCGCCTGGTCCGCCCGCGCACCGACCCGGCCGTGGTCGACTGGGTGCGCGCCCTCGCCGGGCGCTCGCGCCGCATCGCCTCGGTCTGCGTCGGCGCGCACCTGCTCGCCGCCGCCGGGCTCCTCGACGGCAAGCGCGCCACCACCCACTGGTCGACCGCCGCGCAACTGGCCGCCGAGTACCCGGAGATCGAGGTGGACGCCGACCCGATCTTCATCCGCGAGGGCGACGTCTGGACCGGCGCGGGCATCAGCGCCTGCCTCGACCTCTCCCTCGCCCTGGTCGCCGAGGACTTCGGCGAGGAGCTCGCGCTGAGGGTCGCCCGCCAGCTCGTGATGTACCTCAAACGCCCCAGCGGCCAGAGCCAGTTCAGCGTCCCGCTGGAACCCGTCTCCACCACCCGGCGGGTCGAGGAGCTGCGCCACCACGTCCTGCGCAACCTCACCGGCCGGCTCACCGTCCCCGACCTCGCCGCCCACGCCCACGTCAGCGAACGGCAGTTGACCCGGATCTTCAAGACCGAACTGGGCACCACGCCCAGCGCCTACATCGAGTCGGCCCGGGTCGAACTCGCCCGCCACCAGCTCGAATCCACCGATGCCACGCTCGAACGCGTCGCCGCCGACTGCGGGTTCGGCACCACCGACACCCTGGTCCGGGCCTTCCGCCGCCGGCTCGACACCACCCCGACCGAGTACCGCCACCGCTTCCGCACCACCAGTCCCGCGCCCCCGGTCAGAGCGGCAGCCGGACGGTGAACACGGTGCGGCCCGGCCGGCTCGCCGCGTCCACCGTGCCGCCGTGCGCCCGGACCACCGCCCGCACGATCGACAGGCCGAGCCCCGTCGACCCGGTCGAGCGCGAGCGGGCGCGGTCCCCCCGGACGAACCGCTCGAACATCCGGTCCGCCAGCTCCGGCGCGATCCCCGGGCCGTCGTCGGCGACGGCCAGCCGCACCTTCGCCCCGGCCGGCTCCAGGCTCAGCTCGACCTCGGTGCCGGGCGGGGTGTGGGTCCGTGCGTTCGCCAGCAGGTTGACCACCACCTGGCTGAGCCGGTCCGCGTCCCCGCGCACCAGCACCGGTTCCTCGGGCAGCGCCAGGCGCCAGCGGTGCCCGGGCCCGGCCGCCCGGGCGTCGGCCACCGCGTTCAGCGCGATCCGGGTCAGGTCGACCTCGGCGTCGGCCAGCGGCCGGCCGGCGTCCAGCCGGGCGAGCAGCAGCAGGTCCTCGACGATCGCGCCCATCCGCACCGCCTCCGCGTCGATCCGCTCCAGCGAGTGCCGGACCGGACCGGGCACCGCGCCCGGGTGGCGCAGCGCGAGTTCGGCGTGGCCGCGGACCGCCGCCACGGGGGTGCGCAGCTCGTGGCTGGCGTCGGCCGCGAACGCCCGCAGCCGCTCCTCCACCGCGTGCCGGCGGGCCAGCGCGTCGCCCACGTGCCCGAGCATCCGGTTGAGCGCCGCGCCGACCCGGCCGACCTCCGTCCGCGGATCGTCGTCCGGGACGCGTTCGGCCAGCGTGACGGCGCCGCTGGCGAGCGGCAGCGCGGCCACCCGCTCGGCCGTGCCCACCACCCGCCGCAGCGGACGCAGCGACCAGCCGACCCAGACCGCCCCGGCCGCCCCCGCCCCGGCGACGGCGATCGCGAAGACGGTCAGTTCCAGGGTCGCCAGCCGGTCCACGGTGTCCTCGGCCGGGCGCAGCGGCAGTCCGCTGACCAGCACGTCGCCGTCCCGGCCGGCCACCGCACGCACCCGGTAGTGGCCCTGCGCGCGGCCCAGGTCGACAGTGCGGGCCGGCCCGCCGACCGGCAGGGCGGCGAGGGCCCGCTGCTCGGCCGGCGAGAACACCAGCCGGTCGTCGGCGCTGGGGCCGTTGGCGTCGTCGGCGTCCCCGTCGACCACGCCCGCCGCGGTGACCCGGCCGTCCAGCAGCCGGGCGCCCAGGGTGCCGGGGGTCTGCGCCCGGGTGTCGGTGCCGCCGCCCTGGCCGGCGTGCTCCAGGCTGGCGGCGTAGCGCCCGCCGGCGTCGGCGAGCTGCTGGTCCAGGCGGTCCACCAGGAAGTGGCGCAGCGCCGCCGTGGTGGCGAGGCCGACCGCGGCGCAGGTCACCACCAGCAGCACCAGCAGGCCGGCGATCAGCCGGGCCCGCAGCGTCCGCGGCACCAGCCGGGCGGCCCGGCGGCGCGCCCTGGCGGCGCCCGTGACCAGGCCGTCCGTCGTGGGTCGGCCGGTCACGGGGCCGCCTTGATCAGGTACCCGGCGCCGCGCACCGTGTGGATCATCGGCGTCCGGCCCGCGTCCAGCTTCTTGCGCAGATAGCTGATGTACAGCTCGACGACGTGCGCCTGCCCGCCGAAGTCGTACGACCAGACGGCGTCCAGGATCTGCGCCTTGCTGAGCACCTGCCGCGGGTGGTGCATCAGGTGGGCGAGCAGCGCGTACTCGGTCGGGCTGAGGTCGACCACCTCACCGGCCCGGGTGACCTCGCGGGCCCGCTCGTCGAGGACGAGGTCGCCGAGCACCAGGGCGTGTGCGGGCGGCTGCCCCGCGGCCCCCGGTGGGGCGGCCCGGCGCAGCAGCCCGCGCAGCCGGACCACCACCTCGGCCAGGCTGAACGGCTTGGTCACGTAGTCGTCGCCGCCCGCCGCGATGCCCGCGATCCGGTCCTCGACGGCGTCCCGGGCGGTGAGGAAGAGCACCCGCACCTCGGGCCGCTCGGCGTGGATGCGGCGCAGCACCTCCATGCCGTCGAGGTCGGGGAGCATCATGTCGAGCACCACGGCGTCCGGGCGCCAGTGCGCCGCCGCCCTGACGGCGGCCAGACCGGTGGTCTCGCCCCGTGCCTGCCAGCCCTCGTAGCGGACCGCGCCGCAGACCACCTCCACCAGGTCCGGTTCGTCGTCGACGACCAGGACCCGCCAGTCCTGCCGGTCGGCGCCCCGCTCGGCGGTGTCGTCCATGGTGCTCCCTGGGTGCAGGCGGTCGGCCGCCGTCATCCTGGCCCACCGCGATGAGAAAGCCCTGAGACCGGCAGTCGCCCGCAGAACCCGCTCCACCCGCCCTGACCTGCGGCGACACCGCCGGGGGCGACGGGGGCGGCGGCACCGGTTCAGAGCCGGCTCAGAGGTTCCGGTGCGATCGTGGTGCGCCCCGGCGGTGCTCGCCCGCCGGGCCCGAAGGAGGATCCCCGATGGCCACCGCCGCCCCGCCGAGACCCGCCGCCCGCACCCGCCGGGCGGCCCCGCGCCGCCCGGCCGCCGCCCGGCCGGACGCGGTGCTGGGCCTGATCGCCGCCGGGGCGCTCGGCGTCCTCGCGCTGTGGTGGTCCGACACCCCGGCGGTCGCCGGGGCGGCCGGCTGGCTGACCGGGGCGGGCCGGATCACCGGCCTGCTCGCCGGGTACGCGGCGCCGGTGCTGCTCCTGCTGATGGCCCGGCTGCCGCCGGTGGAGCGCGGGGTAGGCGCCGACCGGCTGGCCCGCTGGCACGCGTTCGGCGGGCGCTGGCTGGTCGCCGTGGTGACGGTGCACGTGCTGTCGGTCGTCTGGGGGTACGCGCTGACGGACGGGCGCGGCCTGTTCGGCGAGGGCGTGGAGATCGTCTTCCACTACCCCGAGATGCTCAAGGCCGCGCTGGGCACCCTGCTGATGCTGGGCACCGGCGCCGTCTCCGCCCGGGCCGCCCGGCGCCGCCTCCCGTACGAGGCCTGGTACTACCTGCACCTGGCCACCTACCTCGCGGTGGCGCTCGCCTTCGGCCACCAGCTGGCCACCGGCGCCGACCTCGGCGACGGCCCGGCCCGCGCCGCCTGGTACGCGCTCTACCTCGGCACCGCCGCCCTGCTGGGCTGGTACCGGCTGGCCCGGCCCTGGCTGCTCGACCGCCGGCACCGGCTGCGGGTGGCGGAGGTGCGGCGGGAGGGGCCGGGCGTGGTGTCGCTGTTCCTGACCGGTCGGCGGCTGGACGAACTCCGGGCCGAGCCGGGCCAGTTCTTCCGTCTCCAGTTCCAGGCGCCCGGCCTGCGGTGGGCCGCCAACCCGTACTCGCTGTCCGCGCCGCCGCGCCCGGACTTCCTGCGCTTCACCGTCAAGGACCTCGGCGGGCACAGCGCCGCGGTGGCCGCGCTGCGCCCGGGCACCCCGGTGCGCGCCGAGGGCCCGTACGGGGCGTTCACCGGGCGGCTGCAACGGCGGCGCCGGGTGCTGCTGCTCGGGGCGGGGGTGGGGATCACCCCGCTGCGGGCGCTGTTCGAGACGCTGCCGGGCGAGCTGACCCTGGTCCAGCGGGCCGGGCGCCCGGAGGACGTGCTGTTCCGGGCCGAGCTGGCGGAGGTGGCCCGGCGGCGGGGCGCCGCGGTGCACGAACTGGTCGGCCCGCGGGCGCGGATCGGCGACCTCGGCCGCGCGCTCGCCCGGCTCGTCCCCGACCTCGCCGAGCACGAGGTCTACCTGTGCGGGCCGGACGCGCTGGCCGAGGAGGCCGTCCGTTCGCTGCGGGCCGCCGGGGTGCGGGCGGGGCGCATCCACCGGGAGTCCTTCGACTTCTGAGCCCGCTCGCCGAGCCTGCCGGACCTGCCGAGACCCGTCACAACGCCACCTCCGCCACACCCCCGAGGAGCCCCGCCCATGCGCCGAGCCGTCGTCACCGGTGCCGCCACCGCGGCCGGAGTCGTCCTGCTGCTCTCCCTCAAACCGCACGGGGCCGCCGGGCCCGCGCCGGTGATCAGCTCCGGCGGCACGGGCTCGTCCGGTACCGCAGGCTCGTCCGGCGGCGCGGGCTCGTCCGGTACCGCCGCCGGGGCCTCCGACGCCACCGCCGGGCCGTCGGGCTCTCCCAGCGCACCGGCCGCCGGTGCCGCGGCCGGCGCCGGCGGCACCCGGAAGGTCACCGGCGACGCCGTGAACACCCGCTACGGCCCCGTCCAGGTCGAGGTCACCCTCGCCGGCAGCCGGATCACCGCCGTCGACGTCGTCAAGTACCCCACCGAGGACCGCCGGGACCGCGAGATCAACAGCTCCGCGCTGCCCCTGCTCAACCAGGAGGCGATCGCCGCACAGAGCGCCGGGATCGACGTGGTCAGCGGCGCGACCTTCACCAGCGACGGCTACGTCCGCTCCCTGCAGAGCGCGCTCGACCGCGCCGGGCGGTGAGGCGCGGTGCTCCGCCACGCCGAACCCGTCATGGGCACCGTCTTCTCGATCGCCGTCCGCGATCCCGGCCCGGACACGCCCGCCGCGCTCCGCCGGATCGCCGACCGGCTGCACCGGATCGACGCGGTGTTCTCGCCCTACCGGCCGGACAGCGACATCAGCCGCCTCGACCGGGGCGAACTCGCCCTCGCCGACTGCGATCCACAGGTCCGCGTCGTCCTGGCGGCCTGCCGCGAGGTCGCCGCGCAGACCGACGGCTTCTTCACCGAGCGGCCCGGCGGCCGGCTCGACCCGAGCGGCTGGGTCAAGGGGTGGGCGGTCGAGGAGGCGGCCGGGCTGCTGGCCGCCGCCGGGGCCCGGCAGTACTGCGTCAGCGGCGGCGGGGACGTGCAGACCGCCGGCGGCCCGTGGCGGATCGGGGTCGCCCACCCGCTGCGGCCGGGCGCGCTGGCCGCCGTGCTGGGCGGCGACGACCTCGCGGTGGCCACCTCCGGCACCGCCGAGCGCGGCGCGCACATCCTCGATCCGCACACCGGCCGGCCGGCGTCCGGCCTCGCCTCGCTGACCCTGGTCGGCGCCCCCGGCACCGGGATCGCCCGCACCGACGCCTGGGCCACCGCCGCCTTCGCGATGGGCCCCGACCGCGCGCTCGCCTGGGCCGCCCGGCAGCCCGGCGTCGAGGCCCTCGCCGTCCTGCCCGACGGGACCAAGCGCTGGACGCCCGGCCTGCCCCGGCACCTCCCGCCCACCGGCCCCGCCGACTGGCGGCCGGCCGCCCCGGCGGCCTGAGCAGGGCCGTTTGCGCGCCAACTGGCGTTCGAACGCTGATAGTTCACTCCATCAGGTGAAGAACTCGATCATGACTCATCCGCTCCGACCCGGGTGGCCGATAGTGGGGAGACCGATCGGACGCACACCATCCGGTCCCACCGGAACGCGTGGACCCACGGACACGCGTGAACCCACGGAAAGAGGTAGCGACACATGCCCACCGAGGCCACCCGGCGGATCGACCTCGTCTTCTCCCTGTTCGACGCCAACCGCAACGGCGTCGTCGAGGTCGACGACTTCAACCTGATGACGGCCCGCGTGGTCGCGGCCGCCGCCGATTCGGACGAGGCCGCGAAGGCCGCGATCCGCGCCGCCTTCCGGCGCTACTGGACCACCCTGGCCGACGAGTTGGACACCAACGGCGACGGCGTGATCAGCCGCGAGGAGTTCGGCGGCTTCGTCCTCTCGCCCGAGCGCTTCGGCCCCGCCGCCGGCGAGTTCGCCGACGCCCTGTCCGCGCTCGGCGACCCGGACGGCGACGGCCTGATCGAGCGCCCGCTGTTCGTGGCGCTGATGACCGCGATCGGCTTCGAGCACGCCAACATCCACGCCCTCTTCGACGCCTTCGGCCCCACCCCCGAGGACCGCATCACGGTGGCCGTCTGGGCCGCCGGGATCCGCGACTACTACGCCCCGGACAAGGCCGGCATCCCCGGCGACCTGCTGGTGGGCCAACCGGCCGCCTGATCTCCCCGGGGCGCGCCCGCCCCGGATCGGCTGAGCGACGACGGCGCCGCCCCGCGCCTGCCCGGCGGCGCCGTCCCACGCTTCACGCACCGGGCCCACGGCGCCCGCGCCACCACCCACGACCGGTCCGCCGTCCAGCCTGTCCGGCCGATCCTGCCGGACAGGACCTGGTCGCGGCTTCCCGAAGTCCGAACACCAGGAGGGACCATGGCCACCGCCGCCCGCCCCCGTGCCGGCGTCGACGAGGGCGTCGGACCGACCGCCCTGATGGTCGCCGCCGCCCGCGCGATCGAGACCCACCGCCCCGACGCCCTCGCCCGGGACGCCCACGCCGAGCACTTCGTCCGCGCCGCCCGGTCCTCCGCGCACTGGCCGGTCCACCCCCGGGACGTCCCGGACGGCGAGGCCGATCCGCTCTGGGGTCGGCTCGGCCGCTACTTCGCCCTGCGGACCAGGGCGTTGGACGACCAGCTGCTGTGGTCCGCCCACCTGGGCGTCCGCCAGGTGGTCCTGCTCGGCGCCGGCCTGGACACCCGGGCCTTCCGACTCGACTGGCCCGCCGACCTCGCCGTCTTCGAGGTCGACCGGCCCGAGGTCCTCGCGTTCAAGCAGCGCGTCCTCGACCGGCTCGACGCCCGGCCGGCGGCGCGCCGCGTGCCGGTGGCCGCCGACCTGCGCGGCGACTGGGCCGACGCCCTCACCGCGGCCGGCTTCCAGCCCGCCGAGCCGACCGCCTGGCTCGCCGAGGGCCTGCTGCCCTATCTGCCCGCCGCCGCCGAACAGCGGCTCGCGGCCGCCGTCGACCGACTCGGCGCCGCCGGCAGCACCTTGGCGTACGAGGCCAGGCTCGGACCGGAGTCCGCGGCGGTCCGCGACAGCCCCGTCTACACGACCGCCCGCGAGCGGCTCGGCGTCGACCTGCTCGCCCTGTTCGACGCCGGGCCGCGCCCCGACACCACCGCCGATCTCACCGCGCGCGGCTGGTCCACCACCGTCCACACCCCGTTCGACTTCACCCGCCACTACGGCCGCGGCCCCCGGCCCGAACCCCACGACGCCTTCGCCGCCGACCGCTGGGTCTTCGCCACCCGGTGACGCCCCCGCTCCGGGCCGCCCGGCCGGCTTGCGCGGTTCTGCGCACAGTCCGCCGCCCCACGGGCCCGGCGTGATCCAACGGACACGCCCTAGACTTCGGCCATGCTCAAAGCCGACCGTACCGCCCGGATCCTCGCCCACATCACCGAGGCGGGCAGCGCCGATGTGCACGAGCTGGCCGGTCTCCTCCAGGTGTCACCGGCCACCGTCCGCCGGGACCTCCAGGAACTGCACGAGCAGGGCCTGCTGCACCGCACCCGTGGCGGGGCGGTCACCGGTGCCGTCAACCTCGAACTGCCGCTGCGCCACAAGCACGGGACGCGGCAGGCCGAGAAGCGGCGGATAGCGCTGGCGGCCGACCGGCTGGTGCCGGACGGCTCCGTGGTGGGCCTGACGGGCGGCACGACGACGAGCGAGCTGGCCCGGGTGCTGGCCGAGCGCGGCGGGATCACCATCGTGACCAACGCGGTCAACATCGCGGCGGACCTCATCGTCCGGCCGGACGTCCGCCTGGTGGTGGTCGGCGGCCTGGCCCGGACCACGAGTTACGAGCTGGTGGGGCCGGCCGCCGACCGGATGCTCGCCCAGTACCACCTGGACCTCGCGTTCATCGGGGTGGACGGCCTGACGGCGCAGGAGGGCTGCACCACGCACGACGAGATGGAGGCCCAGACCGACCGCGCGTTCCTGCACGCCAGCGCGCGCTCGGTGGTCCTGGCGGACAGCACCAAGATCGGCCGGGTGACCTTCGCCAAGATCTGCCCGCTCGCCGAGGTGCACGACCTCGTCACCGACGACGAGGCCACCGCCGCGCAGGAGAAGGCGATCGCCGCCTGCGGGGTCCGGGTCGCACGCGTCTGACCTGTTCACACGGGGTGCCCGGCCGGGGAGAACCGGCCGGGCTCTCTGCTGCACCGCCAGTTGTCATGCAACGGTCCGATAACGACATCCGGGCGACACCTCGACCCCGCCGGTCCGCCTCGTGAATACTGCCCGACGCCACGCTCTTTCGAATCTGCTCAGAACCAGCGCTCTTCAAGCAACTAGGATCAAGCGGCGTACGAAGGCGGTAACTGCGGTGAACACACGTGTACGTGCCCTCTGGGCGGTCTGTGCCGTCGGCGCGCTCGCCCTCACGGCGTGCGGCGGCAGCAGTGGCGGGTCCTCCCCGAACGGCGCCGTGACGCTCAAACTCGTCGCCGCCGACTACGGCGAGAAGGAGTCCAACAGCTCCAAGGCCTACTGGAACGGCGTCGCCACCGCGTTCACCGCGGCCAACCCCGGCATCAAGGTCGACGTCCAGGTGATGAACTGGAACGACATCGACAAGCAGGTCAAGACGATGATCCAGAGCGGCAACGTCCCCGACGTCCTGCAGACCGGGGGCTACGCCGACAAGGTCGCCGACGACCTCCTCTACAAGGCCGAGGACGTCCTGTCCGCCGACACCCGGGCCGACCTGATCCCGAGCTTCGCCGACGCCGGCCGGGTCGACGGCGTGCAGTACGGCATCCCGTTCGTCTCCTCCGCCCGCGCCTTCTTCTACAACAAGGCCGTCTTCCAGCAGGCCGGCATCACCCAGCCGCCCACCACCTGGGACGAGGTGCGCAAGGACGCCGAACTGATCAAGGCCAAGGCGCCCGGGGTCACCCCCTACGCGCTGCCGCTCGGCCCGGAGGAGGCCCAGGGCGAGAGCATGATCTGGGAGCTCGGCAACGGCGGCGGCCCCACCGCCAAGGACGGCACGTACGCCATCGACAGCCAGGCCAACGTCGACACCTTCCGCTGGCTCAAGGCCAACCTCGTCGACACCGGCCTGACCTACGCCAACCCGGCCACCACCGACCGCAAGACCGCCTTCGCCGACTTCGCCGCGGGCAAGGCCGCCATGGCCAACGGCCACCCCTCGCTGATCCAGATGTCCAAGGACGGCAAGATCGACTACGGCATCGCGCCCGTCCCCGGCAGGACGGGCCCGCTCGCCTCCACCCTCGGCGTCGCGGACTGGACGATGGCCTTCAAGAAGAACGGCCACCGCGACCAGATCAGGAAGTTCCTCGACTTCGCGTACTCCAAGGACAACACGCTCGCCTTCGACGAGACCTACAACCTGCTGCCGGTCACCCAGGGCACCCTGCGCGAGATGACCGCCAGCGGCAAGCACAAGGACCTCGAACCGTTCTTCGCCCTCCTGCCGAACGCCGCCTTCTACCCGCTCGGCAACACCACCTGGGACGCGGTCTCGGCCGAGCTCAAGAAGAGCATCGGCACCGCCGTCGCCGGCGACCCGGCCAAGGTGCTCGGCGACCTGCAGAAGAAGGCCCGGGACGCCGTCGCGAACAAGTAGGGCACGCCCGCCCCGGCCCGCGCCCCGTCCGAAAGGCACCGCCGTGTCCCTCGACTCCCCCACCCCCCAGGCCTCCGGGCCCGGCCGGCCCGCCCGGACGGGCTCCGGCCCCGGCCGGCTCGGACCGCTGCCGTGGATCGCCCCGGCCGTCCTGCTGATCCTGACCGTCGTCCTGTGGCCCGTCTACGAGATGGCCCGCACCTCGTTCCTGCGCATCAGCACCAGCGGATTCGTCCGCGGCTCCGCCGGGCTGGACAAGTACCGCAAGCTCTTCGGCGAGGCCGACCTCGGCCGGGTGCTGCTCTCGACGGTGGTCTGGACGGTGGCCGTCGTCGGCCTGACGATGGCGCTCTCGCTCGGCCTGGCCCAGCTGTTCAACCAGCGCTTCCCCGGGCGCAGGTTCGCCCGCTGGGCCCTGATCGCCCCCTGGGCCGCGTCCGTCCTGATGACCGCCATCGGCTTCCGGTGGATGCTCGACCGGACGGCCGGCGTGCTCAACACCGCGCTGACCGACCTCGGCCTGGTCGACGGCCCCCGGGACTGGCTCGGCGACCCGTCGACCGCCTGGCCCTGGATGGTCCTCGTCGCCGTCTTCGTCTCGCTGCCGTTCACCACCTACACCCTGCTCGCCGGCCTGCAGACCGTCCCCGGCGAGCTGTACGAGGCGGCCCGGGTGGACGGCGCCTCCCCGTGGCAGGCCTACCGGAGGATCACCCTGCCGCTGCTGCGCCCGGCCTTCCTGGTCGGCCTCGTGATCAACCTGATCAACGTCTTCAACTCCTTCCCCGTCATCTGGGGCATGACCCAGGGCGGCCCCGGCAGCGCCACGGCCACCAGCACGGTGTTCATGTACCAGCTGAAGAACACCGACATCGGCGAGTCCGCGGCCATGTCGGTGGTCAACTTCGCCCTGGTGGTGCTGATGGTGCTCGTCTTCCTCAAGGTCGGCCGCTGGAACGGGGAGGAGCGTTGACGGCCCGCCCGCCCACACGCCGGCCACGCCCGCCCGCGCGCCGGATCCGGCCGCAGACCGAGCCGCGGATCCGGGCTCGGATCCGGCCGCGCACCCTGGTCATGGCGGCGGCCGCCTGGCTGCTGGCGGCGGTCTTCCTGCTCCCGTACCTGGAGATGGCCGTCACCGCGCTGCGCCCCGCCGACGAGCTGCGCGACGCGGGCTACCTGCCGCGCCACCCCGCCTGGTCCAACTTCGTCGACGTCTGGCGCGAGTCGACGCTCGGCGCCAACCTCAAGGTCACCCTGCTGGTCGCCGGCGGCTCCACCGTGCTGGCGCTGCTGGTCGCGCTGCCCGCCGCGTACTGCACCGCGCGGTTCAGGTACCGGGGCCGCAAGCTCTTCCTGCTGCTCGTCCTGGTCACCCAGATGTTCCAGCCGACCTCGCTGCTGGTGGGCCTCTACCGCGAGTTCTACCAGCTGGACATGCTCAACTCGGTCTGGACGCTGATCCTCTGCAACGCCGCCTTCAACCTGGCCTTCGCCGTCTGGATCCTCACCGCCTACATCGGCTCGATCCCGGTCGAGTTGGAGGAGGCCGCGCTGCTCGACGGCCTCGGCCGGCTCGGGGCGCTGCGCCGGGTGGTGCTGCCGCTGGCCATGCCCGGCGTGGTCACCGCGGTGATCTTCACCTTCATCTCCGCCTGGAACGAGTTCGTGATGGGCCTGACCCTGTCGACGGCCCCGGAGAGCCAGCCGCTGACCGTCGGTATCAACGGCTTCATCGGCAACTACACCGTGGAGTGGAACTACCTGTTCGCCGGATCGGTGGTCGCGATCGTGCCGGTCGTGGTGCTGTTCGCCGTCATCGAGCGCCACGTCGTCTCCGGGCTGACCGCCGGATCGGTGAAGTAGCCCCGGCCGCCGTCCGGGGTGTCGAGAACGGCGGCTCCACCATTGACATGGACCGGCCATAACTGTGAATGTTGCTTGTATTCCCCCATGTTCAAGCAGCTTCGCGCAGTAAGTGAACATCTCTTGCTCATCCGACGGGAGAACACACCGTGCGCTTGGTACGACCTCGCCTCCGCCGGGCCGCCCTCACCGTGGCCCTCACCAGCATCGCCGCCATCGCCGGGCCCGCCCTGCCGGCCCGCGCCGCCACCCCCGGCTCCGCCGTCCTCGACGGCAGCCACCAGAGCACCACCTGGCAGAGCCCCACGTACGCCAAGGGCACCCTCGGCGGCGCCGCCTCCTGCCCGTCCGCCGCCCAGGACCCGGACGGCACCGTCTGCGGCCGCTTCGACCTGACCGTCGACGCCCCCGCCGGCTACTGGGACGACAACCCCGAGGGCGGCGTCCCGCTCTCGATCCAGTGGCAGAACCCCGCCGACGACTTCGACCTCTACATCTACGACGCCAACGGCAAGGAGGTCGCCGAGAGCGCGGGCACCGCCAACCCCGAGGCGACCGTCATCCCGAAGGCCTCGGGCACCTACCACGTCCTGGTCGTCCCCTACGACGTGCACGGCGGCTCCTTCACCGGCCGCGCCTACCTGCCGCAGACCGCCGACGCGGGAAACCTCACCTCCTTCTCCGGCGGCCAGGGCAGCTACGACATCGCCGCCGGCACCCTCAAGGCCAAGGTCGACTTCCTCGCCGACGACCAGCTGCGGCTGCGCGCCGCCCCGGACGGCGTGCTCACCGACCCGGCCGGCAGCACCATCATCCGCAAGCAGCCCGAACTCCAGCGCAGCACCTCGTCGTTCGACGCCGGCGACTACTACGGCATCCGCTCCAAGGACCAGGTGCTGCGGGTCTACAAGCACCCCCTGAGGTTCGGCCTGTACAAGGCCGACAACCGCACCGCCGTCTGGCAGGAGGACGCCCCGCTGCGCTGGTCCACCAGCGGGCTGCGGCAGAGCCTGGTCCGCGGCGCCGACGAGCAGTTCTTCGGCGGCGGCGAACAGAACGGCTCCTTCTCCCACCGGGACAAGACCGTCCACGTCGCCAACAGCACCAACTGGAACGAGGGCGGCTACAACAACTCGCAGCCGTTCTACATCTCCACCGCCGGCTACGGCGTCTTCCGCAACACCCTCGCACCGGGCATCTACGACTTCGGCTCGCCCGTGCACACCGGCCAGCAGGAACGACGCCTGGACGCCTACTACTTCACCGGCGACGTCAAGTCGGTGATCGGCAAGTACACCGCCCTGGTCGGCAAGCCCTTCATGCCGCCCGTCTACGGCCTGGAACCCGGCTCCGCCGACTGCTACCTGCACAACGCCAACCGCGGCGAGCGCCACACCACGGATTCGCTCAAGGTCGCCGACGGCTACGCACAGAACCAGATGCCGCTCGGCTGGATGCTCGTCAACGACGGTTACGGCTGCGGCTACGAGAACCTCGCCCAGACCGGCGAGGGCCTGCGCAAGGACCACGCCCAGCTCGGGCTCTGGACCCAGAACGGCCTGCCCGACCAGGCCGCCGAGGTCAAGGCCGGCGTCCGGGTGCGCAAGCTCGACGTCGCCTGGGTCGGCAACGGCTACGACTTCGCGCTGAACGCCTGCGACCAGGCCAAGGCCGGCATCGAGGACGGCAGCGACGCCCGCGGCTTCGTCTGGCTGCCCGTCTCCTGGGCCGGCGCCCAGCGCTGCGGCGTCCTGTGGAGCGGCGACCAGAGCCTGTCCTGGGACTACATCCGCTGGCAGATCCCCACCTACGCCGGCGCCACCATGTCCGGCATCGCCTACAACACCGGCGACGTCGGCTCCATCTACCGCCGCGACCCGAAGATGTACACCCGCGACCTCCAGTGGAAGTCCTTCCTCCCGGCCATCATGACCATGGACGGCTGGGCCAAGGACATGGCCGGCAAGGAGCAGCGCGACCAGCAGCCCTGGCTGGACGGCGAGCCCTACACCTCGATCAACCGCAAGTACCTCCAGCTGAAGGAGCGGCTGCTGCCGTACATGTACACGCTGTCGGCGGAGGCCACCAAGACGGGCGTCGGCGCGGTGCGCCCGCTCGCCCTGGAGTACCCGGACGACCCGGCGGCCCTCGGCCCGAACGCCAAGTACGAGTTCCTGGCCGGGCCGGACTTCCTCGTCGCGCCGGTCTACTCCGACACCTCGGTGCGCGACGGCATCTACCTGCCCAAGGGCACCTGGACCGACTACTGGACCGGGCGCACCTACCAGGGCCCCACCACGATCAACGGGTACTCCGCGCCGCTGGACACCCTGCCGCTGTTCGTCAAGGGCGGCTCGATCGTGCCGATGTGGCCCGAGGGCACGCTGTCCTGGGAGAACCGGGACCGCACCCGGCTCGACTACGACCTCTACCCGCAGGGCGACTCCTCCTACACCCTGTACGAGGACGACGGCGTCACCCGCGGCTTCGCCGCCGGCGCCTCGGCCACCCAGCGGGTGGACGTCCGCGCCCACGGGCCGGTCACCGTCGTCAAGGTCGGTGCCAGCGTGGGGAGTTACACCGGCAAGCCGGCCGAGCGGGGGTACCGCTTCACCGTGCACGGCAAGCCCGCCCCGCGCCTGGTCGTCACGCAGGGCGGACCGCTGCCCCGGCTGGACTCGGCGGCGGCGCTCGACTCGGCCGCCTCGGGCTGGTACTACGACGCCGCGACCGGGGTCACGCAGGTCAAAACGCCTGCCGTCTCCACCGACCACGGCTTCTCCGTCGAACTGATCCACGGCGGCCGCTGACCGGCCGGATGCCGCAGGGCCTCCTCGCGAACCGCTGCGAGGGGGCCCTGCGGCGCTCCGGGGCCGCCGTGTCCGGGGCCGCCGTGTCCGGGGCCGCTGTGTCCGGGGCATTCCCCGGCCCGCCCCCGTCCCGTAGCGTGGCGGGGGTGAACGCGAACCCGTCCACCCCCGCCCGGTACGACGCCGTGATCGTCGGCGGCGGCCACAACGGGCTGGTGGCCGCCGCCTACCTCGCCCGGGCCGGATGCCGGGTCCTGCTGCTCGAACGGCTGCCCCGGGTCGGCGGCGCCGCCGTCTCCGCCCGGGCGTTCCCGGGCGTGGACGCCCGACTGTCGCGCTACTCCTACCTGGTCAGCCTGCTGCCGCACAAGATCGTCCAGGACCTGGGCCTGCGGCTCGACCTGCGGCGCCGCCGGATCGCCTCGTACACCCCCACCGTCCGGGACGGGAAGCCCACCGGCCTGCTGGTGGACGCCGCCGACCCCGGCCGGACCGGGGAGTCGTTCCGGGCCCTCACCGGAACCGACCGGGAGTGGGAGGCCTGGCAGCACTTCTACGGCATGACCGGGCAGGTCGCCCGACGGGTCTTCCCGACCCTCACCGAACCGCTGCCCGCACGCGCCGAACTGCGCCGGCGGATCGCCGACGACGCCGCCTGGACCACCCTGTTCGAACGGCCGCTGGGCGAGACGATCGAACGGACCTTCAGCGACGACCTGGTCCGCGGGATCGCCCTGACGGACGCGCTGATCGGCACCTTCACCCACGCCCACGACCCCTCGCTCCGGCAGAACCGCTGCTTCCTCTACCACGTGATCGGCAACGGGACGGGCGACTGGGACGTCCCGGTCGGCGGCATGGGCGCGGTGACGGACGCGCTGGCCGAGGCGGCCCTGGCCGCCGGCGCGGAGCTCCGCACCGGGTGCGAGGTCACCGCCATCGCCACCGACGGCCACGGCGACGCCGAGGTGACGTACCGCCACCAAGGCGGCGAGGCCACCGCGGCGGGCCGCCGGGTGCTGGTCAACGCCGCCCCGGCCACCCTGGCCCGCCTCCTCGGCGAGGAACCCGGGCCCGCGCCCGAGGGCGCCCAGCTGAAGGTCAACCTGGTGCTGCGCCGGCTGCCGCGGCTCCGGGACACCGACGCGGACCCCCGGGAGGCCTTCGCGGGCACCTTCCACATCGCCGAGGGCTACCGGCAGTTGGAGACCGCCTACGCCGAGGCGGCGGCCGGCCGGATGCCCTCCGCGCCCCCGTCGGAGATCTACTGCCACACCCTCACCGACCCCACCATCCTGGGCCCCGAAGCCGTCCGCCAGGGCCTCCAGACGCTGACCCTGTTCGGCCTGCACATGCCCGCCCGGCTGTTCACCGACCCGGCCGCCAAGGAGCGCGCCCTGGCGGCCAGCCTGGCCCAACTGGACGAGGTGCTGGCCGAACCGATCGCCGACTGCCTCGCGCCGGACGCCACCGGCCGGCCCTGCGTGGAAGCCAAGACCCCGCTCGACCTGGAACGGGAGATCGGCCTGCCCGGCGGCCACATCTTCCACCGGGACCTCTCCTTCCCGTTCGCGACCGGGCCGGTGGACGGCCCCGCCGCCCGCTGGGGCGTGGCGACGGCCCACCCGAACGTCCTGCTGTGCGGCGCGGGCGCCGTCCGCGGCGGCGGAGTCAGCGGCATCCCCGGCCACAACGCCGCCCGGGCCGCCCTCGAAGCCCTGTCCGGTTAGCCCCGTTCGGCGTCGGTCAGCGCCGGTCGGCTTCGGCCTCGGCGGTGGTCTTCAGGTCGTGCAGCCACCCGTCGAGGCCCTGGCGCAGGATCGCGGTCGCGGTGGGGACGTCCGCGTCGACCTGGGGCCCGGTGTGGGTCTCCTCGGTGCTCACCCGGACGCCGCCCTTGACCCGGGTGAAGTTCCACACGTGGACGCCGTCGATGTGCAGCCCTTCGGCGTCGGCGGGGCCGGTCCAGCGGAGGCAGGACTCCCGCTTGAGCTGCTGGACGGTCGAGGTGATGTCCAGGCTGGTGGCGGTGGTCGCGGGGTTGGGCGGGAGCGGGGTCGTCCACCGGAACGCCGAACCCGGGCGCAGGCGGCCGTGGTCGAGGCGCTCCGCGCTCGCGACGGGGCCCTGCCAGGACGGCCAGCGCTCCACGTCGGTCTGCAGCTTCCAGATGGTGTGCAGCGGCGCGTGGATCACCGTCTCGGCCCGGTAGCGGACCTGGGCCCGGGGGTCGACGCCCTCGCCGCGGCAGGTCAGGGACGGACCGGGGCGCGAGGTGGCGGCCCCGGCGGGCGCGGCCGCGGCGCCGAGGAGGCTGACGACGAGCGGGACGGCGAACAGGGCGGCGCGGACGCCGGTGCTGCGGGTGCCGGACATGGAATTCCCTTTGGTCGAGTGTCAGTTGGTGGGCTGGCGTTGCCTGTCGAGCTGCGAACGCGGCTGCGGCGACCCTGCGCTCGATAGATGCTTGCGCGTTCGTTAGAAGTTATAACGCGGATCCGCGTGAGGGGTCAACAGCTTTCGTGACACCCTCTAACCAGAGGCTCGAACGGTGAGCGGCGGAGCGCCCCCAAACTCTCCTTATGGGACGGAACGTGTCGAACCCGGGACCCTACGTGACCTTCGCCCCCACCCCGGTCGGCGCGGCACCGGGCCGCCCGGCCATAAGTCCTGCTTGGCGAGGGGCCTATGAACCGTCGTTGGACGCGGCGGCGCGATCGGCTCGATGTTGGCCGCATGACGTCTCCCGCCGCGTCCGACGCGGCCGCCGTGAACCAGAGCAGCACCCCGCAAGAGATCGCCGTGGTGGGCGCAGGCGCCGCCGGCACCCTGACGGCGCTGCGCCTGCTCCACCACGCGGCCGCCGGGAGACCCGCACCGGCCCGGATCTGGCTCATCGACCCCGGGCCCGCGGGCCCGGGGCTGGCGTTCGGCACCGACGCGCCGCACCACCTGCTGAACGTCCGGGCCGGCCAGATGAGCGCCCACCGGGACGACCCCGGCCACTTCGTGCGCTGGCTCGGCGACCGCGGCGGCGAGCACGACTTCGTCCCCCGGCGCCTCTTCGGCCGCTACCTCGCCGAGAGCCTGGCGGCGGCGGCCGACCGCCCCGGCGCCCCCGACCTGGTCCGAGTGCCCGACCGCGTCGTCGCCCTCACCCACCGACCGCAGACGACCACCCCGCCGCTGCGCCTGTGGCTGCACGACGGGCCGCCGCTCGACGTCGACGCGGCGGTGCTGGCCCTGGGCAACTTCGCACCCGGCCAGGCCTGGGCACCGCCGGCGCTGCGCGACTCCGGGCGGTTCCTGGCCGACCCCTGGGCTCCCGGCGCCCTGGCCGCCGTCCCCGAGGACCGCGACGTCCTGCTCGTCGGCACCGGCCTGACCATGGTCGACATGGCGCTCAGCCTGCAACGCCCCGGACGCGTCGTCCACGCCCTGTCCCGGCACGGCCTGGTCCCCCGACCGCACGCCGCCACCCCGCTCACCACGCCGGCCACGCCGGCCACCCCGGTCGCCCCGGTCGCCCCGCAGCTCGACGCCCGTACGGGGCTGCCCGCGCTGCGCCGGGCGGTGCTGTGCCAGATCGCCCGCTGCCGCCGCGTCCACGGCGACTGGCGGGCCGGGGTCGACAGCCTCCGCCCCCTCACCAGCGCCCTGTGGCAGCAGCTCCCACCCGCCGACCAGGCCCGGCTGCTGGCCCGGGACCTCCGGCTCTGGGAGACCCACCGCCACCGGATCCCGCCGGTCAGCGCCCAGGCCCTGCGCGCCGCCGTCGACGCGGGTCTGGTCAGCATCGGCCGGGGCACCGTGGCCGACGCCAAGACCACCTCGGACGGCCCCGACGGGGGCGGCGAGGTCAGGGAGGTCGGCGAGGTCGGCGAGGTCATCGACGTCCGGCTGGACGACGGCCGCGCGCTGCGGGTGGGGGCGGTGCTGAACTGCACCGGCTCCGAAGCCGAACTCACCCGGGTCGACGACCCGCTGATCACCGACCTGCTCACCACCGGCCTCGGCTCCCCCGCCCCCGGGGCCCGCGCGGGCGACGCCCCCCGCCCCCGCCCCCCCCCCCCCCCCCGCGCGCCCGGCGGCCCCCCCCGCCAGGACCGCCGGGGGCGGCGTGCGCGGAAC